>CABUOE010000117.1 GCA_902493155.1 uncultured Eubacteriales bacterium | reverse complement strand
GCTGAGTTTATGAAAGAGCTGGTCGCCAAAATGGAAGAGATCGGCGTAGGCAAAGTAGCTTCTGTCATGGGTCGTTTCTATGCTATGGACCGGGATAACGCCTGGGATCGGGTGGAAAAAGCCTATGCCGCCATGGTGTATGGCGAGGGAAACACCTCCTCCTGCCCTGTTAAAGCCATCGAGGACTCCTATCAAGAAGGTGTCACCGATGAGTTTGTCGTTCCGGTGGTCATCGACGGCACCGAGCGCATCAAGGCAAATGACAGCGTAATTTTCTTTAACTTCCGCCCCGACCGGGCCCGCCAGATCACCAGAAGCTTTGTGGACTCTGATTTCAAAGGGTTCGAACGGAAAAACGGCTGCTTCCCCCTGACCTTCGTCTGCATGACCCAGTACGACGCCACCATGCCTAACGTGCTGGTCGCTTATCATCCCAAAGAGCTCACCATGACCTTTGGCGAATACATCAGCCAAAAGGGCCTGACCCAGCTGAGAATCGCCGAAACGCAGAAATACGCACATGTCACCTTCTTCTTCAACGGCGGCGAGGAAAAAACCTTTCCCGGTGAAGATCGGATTTTGGTTCCCTCCCCCAATGTGGAGACCTTTGACCAGAAACCAGAAATGAGCGCCTACGAAGTCACCGATAAAGTCGTGGAAGCCATCAACGCCGACAAATACGACGTTATCATCCTCAACTGGGCCAACTGCGACATGGTAGGCCATACCGGTATCATGGAAGCCGCCAAAGCCGCTGTCGAGGCAGTGGACACCTGTGTCGGCAGAACGGTTGACGTCATTCTCAAAAAAGGCGGAGCGGCCCTCATCACTGCCGACCACGGCAACGCCGAAAAGATGTGCGAGCCGGACGGGTCCCCCTTTACCGCCCATACGACGAACCCTGTGCCGTTGATTCTCGCGGGATACGACTGCAAGCTTCGGGAGGGCGGACGCTTAGCCGATTTGGCTCCCACCATGCTTCAAATTCTCGGTCTTCCGAAACCGGAAGAGATGGACGGCGAGAGCCTGATTCAGAAATAAAGCCGTTTGGATACAAAAACAGCCGCTGGAATGTTCCAGCGGCTGTTTTGTAACATTTAGGAAACTGTCACTGCTCCCAATACAGCGGTACAGTCCAGCGTTACCGTGGGAACATTCGCTTCCGACGCCGCGCCCAAGGCTTTGCCGGACACATCTCCTAAAATAGGGAGATTCCGGTAGACGATTTTCACGTTCTGAGGGACGATGACATCCACGCTGCCCAAAATGGCGTTGCAGAAGATGGTGATGTCTTCTTCGACGATGCAGTCGGACAGATCCACACTGGTACTTCCCAAAACAGCCGTACAGGTTGCTCCCAAAAGGCTGATGGGCTGGCTTTTCACGTTGCGGCTGGAAAGAATCGCCGTGTAAGAGGGATTGGCATCAAAGCTCCCCTCTATCATCCGGGCTTCCGCCCGGTGGGAATGCGGTCGGGAACTGCGGCCGCCCAGAACCGCCCGGAGGACAAAGTATAGTCCCAGCACCACCAAAACAATGGCAATGACTAGCGTCCAGCTGATGACCGGAATCCAGCCCTGTGCCCGTGCCAAAAGCATGACGCCCAGCAGCAGGACGATGATGTTCCCGATGTCCACCCGGTTTTCCACCATGCTGGCGAGAGCCGGCACGATCAAGAACACCGTCCACCAACCGGAGAAGAAGAAGGAACCCTCATTCCCCATAAGCCTGCCAACCAGAAAAACTCCGCCGAAAACCAATAGGACAATTCCCCAAAGCAGCATATGGATATTCTTTTTCATACAGTGTACTCCCTTTCATTCTGTAGGTACGCCAGCCATTCCAAATCAGAATACCGGCAGAAACCAAACCCACATATTTTTTCCAAAATAACGATTCTACCGAATAAAACGATTTAAAAAAGCAAAATCCGCCAATCCGGGAAGCCGGACGGCGGATTTTTAACCAATCATCATTATTCAGCAGGATTGGGAGCGCCGACAGGGCAAACGCCTGCGCATGCGCCGCACTCGATGCACTGTTCCGCATCGATCACGTATTTGTCATCACCCGCAGAAATGCAGGAAACGGGGCACTCTGCCTCGCAAGCACCACACGAGATGCATTCGTCGTTAATCTGGTATGCCATGGGGATTACACCTCCTTCGTTTAACTGTACTTATTCTAACACATTTTTGTTAAAATGCAAGCAATATTGAAAAAATTTACGTTTATAGGCTATTCTTTTTCCAGATTGCCCAGCTCTTTCAGCTCCGATTTATTCACCCGGATGGAAGAGTCCTTGATGATCTTCACTTCGTTGCGCTTGCAGACCTTTGGAGCTGCGTCAGGACGGCTTTGGAGGGATACTTTCAGCACTCCGGTCAGCAGGTTTACGTCCACCACTGTGCCGGGACCCTCGTCGGTCTGAACCAGCGCGCCGTTTTTGGGCGTGATCTTCAAGAGAGACTCATAGGCGTCCTGCTCATATTTGAGACAGCACATAAGCCGCCCGCAAGTACCGGAAATTTTGGTGGGGTTAAGAGACAGGCTCTGCTCCTTGGCCATTTTGATAGATACCGGCTGGAAATCGCCCAAAAAGGTGTTGCAGCAGAAGGGCCTTCCACAGACACCTAAGCCTCCCAGCATTTTAGATTCATCCCGGACGCCGATCTGCCGCAGTTCGATGCGGGTACGGAAAACACCGGCCAAATCCTTAACCAGCTCTCTAAAGTCGATCCTGCCGTCAGCGGTGAAATAGAAAAGGATTTTGTTACCGTCAAAGGTGTACTCCACGTCCACCAAGTTCATTTCCAGCTTGTGCTTTGTAATCTTCTCCTGGCAGATTTTAAAGGCTTCCCGCTCTTTCTGGCGGTTTGCCTCCAATTGGGCCAAATCCTTCTCGGTGGCGATGCGGATAACGGGCTTCAACGGGGCGATGATTTTGTCGTCCTCCACCTGGCGGTTGGGGATGACCACATCGCCGCATTCCACTCCGCGAGCTGTCTCGACGATTACCTTATCCGCCCTGGTAATTTTTTCCCCTTTAGGGGAAAAATAATAGGTCTTTCCGGCGTTTTTAAAACGAACGCCAATAATTTCGGTCATAGGTATATTTGCCTTTCCGGCTCTCAAAAAGAGCCTTATGTTTATCGTTCCATAATGGTTTTAAGCCTGGCGCAGAACAAATTCTGCAAGAGGGTTCCATTTCCATTATACAGTATTTTTAAACGGATTTCATCCATCAATTCATGGATCTGTACCGCCTGCATCGGCCTGATTTTTTGTGCCAGCGCCGCCGCTTGCCGCAGGTTGGCGCTTCCCGTGCCGGCTGCGGCCACCTGGGCCATCACTGCGTCCAAATCGGTGAGCAGCTGCAAAAATCCGTCCTTATCGCCGTCAAAGGGACTTAAAGCCTCCAGAATATCATATTCCCGCTCAGTGGTGAGACTTCTCGCCACCAAAAGCGCCCGGCCAAACTTCTCCCGACAGGATTCCTCCTCCATGTAGGCGATGGATCTGCCTAGGTTGCCGTTCCCATAGGAGAGCGCCCCCTCCAGCATAGCGGCCTCTCCGTCCGGGTAATGAGCGAGCAGCCATTTTTCCGCCTGGTGCAGGGAAACCTCCTGCATTTCGAGACAGAGACAGCGGGACGCAATGGTTTCCGGCAATGCCGAAATGTTGTTGGCTGTCAGGATGAACACCACATAGGCAGGCGGCTCCTCCAACACCTTTAAAAGCGCGTTGGCCGCCGACAGGTTCATGGATTCGCTTTCCTCGAGGATGACAACCCGGTGCTCCGATTCGTTGGGGCGGATGTAGACCTGCTCCCGCAGAGAGCGAACCTGTTCCACTAGGATATTCGCCTTGCCCTCCGGCTTCTGCACCACCATCAGGTCGGGGTGGATGCCTTTTTCCACCTTGAGGCAGGCGGCACAGCTTCCACAGGGGCGATTCTCCCCACGACAGAGGATGGCTTCGGCAAAAGTCCGCGCCAGCGTCCTTTTTCCGGTCCCTTTGGTGCCGTGCAGCAGATAGGCGTGGTTCAAAGGGCCACCGTTTGCAGCGTTTTGCAGCGTCCGGACGACATTTCCATTTCCGATAATTCGGTTAAATTCCATCAGATTTTTTCAAAGCGCTCGACATCGGTGACGATAATGGTCGCACCGCCGACGGTCACTTCCACCGGGAAAGGAGTGTATCCGCCCATTCCGCCGTAGCCCGCAGAGGAGGAAACCATCTGTTTGCGCTTTTTGGAGTGCTCCGCAATGATGCTGATGACGCGGTCCACGTTTTCCGGTTCGGTACAAATGAGAAATGTCGTATTGCCTGCCTTCAGGAAACCACCAGTGGATGCCAGTTTGGTGGCAAAGAAGCCGTTCTGGGTCAGCGCCGCAGAAACAGCAGAGCTGTCATCACTGCTGACAATTGCGTAAATGAGTTTCATATAGATGCCTCCTTTTGTATTTTCAAAATACAGGGTAGCCGTCTGGATACCCTATCTGCTGTAGAGCCTTGCGTTTCTGAACTTATTTTACCACTTTCACCGATAAAATTCCACTGTTTTTGAGAAGATTTTTTTCCGCCTCTCCGATGCGTTCCCCCGCCGTCACAATGGGAATGGCGGGAGGACAGGTCACTTTGTTTTCCGCTGCGATACGACCTACGGCGTTCTCTACCTCCACCCGCTCGGACGGGGCAAACACCGATTCTCGGATTCCCAGCGCCCGCTGGGGTGCAAAAGTGCAGTCAGGGTAGGGAATAGGGTCGAGGGGCGGAAGAAAATCGAAGGAGGAAACGATACGGCAAAAATCGTCCTTTTCGTTAAAGGGCGAAGGCATCAGCACGATTTTTCCGCCTCCTACATACTCCGGCTCAATGCCGTTTTCCCGCAGTTTTGCGGCAACCGAATCATCGTAATAACCAAACCCTTGGCAGTCGATGGTGATTTTCGTCACGTCGGTCTTTCTCTCCAATAAAGTGACGCCGCGGCGTTTGAGAAGCGTTTCCGTCTCCCGTACACGTTGCGCCAAAGCGGCGAAATCACTCTTTGCCCGCTCCAGCAGATACTGGTTGCAGAGGTCTAAGGAGGCGAGGATCAAATAGGACGGGCTAGTGGAACCAAAGAGTGCCATTTTCGCCTTCAAATCCTCTTTGGGAATGTCCAGATTAGAGTGGAGATATCCCCCTCCGGTCAGCACCGGCAGGGTTTTGTGAGGGCTATCACAGCAGAGATCAGCCCCTAAAGTCATAGGATGGGTATCTGCCTCTCCAAAGCGGAGATGAGCGCCATGGGCATTGTCCACGAGCAAAATCGCACCATGCCGGTGGACTGCCTGGGCAATCTTTTCAATGTCGGCCGTCACGCCATAATAATCGGGACTTGTAAGATACACCGCTTTGATGTCGGGATGTTCGTCCAGAGCAATAGAAATTTCCTCCGCCGTGACCGGAAAGCACAAACCGGTTTGGCGGTCATAAGGAGGAAACAGCCACACCGGTTCCACGCCGGTGAGAGCGCAGGCGTTGACGAAGGCAATGTGGCTGTTGCGGACGGCGAGGATTTTTCGGGTCAATCCGGCAGCTATCGCGACCATGGCCAGAATCGACAAGGTGGAACCTCCCGCTGAAAAGCAGGTTTCCTTTACACCGGAGAGCGTTGCCGCAACCGTTTCCGACTGTCTGATAATCCCTTCTGCTTCGTACAGAGCGTCGGCGCCCTGCACCTCGGTGATGTCGAAGGGCAACAGCAGCCGGTAAGGCTCCGGATAAAAATCCGCCTTTCCCTTGTGTCCGGGCATGTGGAGCCTGCCGCCTGATTTTACAGCGTACTCCTCAAGAAATGCATAGATGGGGGAAACTTCTTTTGTAAAATGCATATGCAGCTCCTATAACATTATGTAGAATAAATGAAAATAAGCGGGTATTTCTACCCGCTGTAAACTATTTAAACATCTTAAACTTCATGAGAATAAATAACGCCACCAGTGCCGTGACAACCGAGATGAGCGTCGGGAACCACCACACCGGGATTTGCAGTCCGGACACGTTCATGCCATAATAGCTGAATACCATGGTGGGAATTGTCATCAAAATAGTCACCGATGTCAGCACCTTCATGACGGCGTTCAGGTTGTTGTTGATGATGGACGCCACAGCATCCATGGTACCGGACAAAATGTTGGAGTAAATCCCGGACATCTCGATGGCCTGGTTAAATTCGATGAGAGTGTCCTGCAAAAGATCTTCGTCCTCCTCATAGAGGGTGAGGGTCCTTCCCCGGGACAGCTTCTTGAGAGTAGTTTCGTTGGCTCTCAGAGACGTGGAAAAGTAGACGAGAGATTTTTCCAGCCCCAAAAGCTGGATAAGCGCCTCGTTTTTCGTAGAATTGGTAAATTGGCTCTCCATCCGGGAGGACAGCCGCTCGATTTGTTTCAGGTAAAGGAGGAAGCGCTGGGCAATCCGCAGCAGAATAATCAGCAGGAAACGGGTGCGGAATCTTGTTTCCACGTTGCGGACGGTTCCGTCCACGATTTCGTCGATAACAGCGGTCTCCGACGAGCTGATGGTGACAAAGTATTTGGGGGTGATGATGATACCGAGCGGAATCGTGATGTAGGTGATAGTGGTTTCCTCGTCCTCTACCCGGTAGGGTACGTCCACGACGACAAAAGTCTGGTCGTCCTCTTTTTCCATACGGGAAGCCTCTTCTTCGTCCAGAGAGGCGCTGACAAAACCGCTGTCCAACTGAAGGCGGTTCACCAGATATTCGATTTCATCCTGAGTCGGCCGGGTCACGCGAACCCAGCAGCCCTCTTCCTCTTTGGGCAGCTGAACCAGTTTATTCTCCATCGTCTTGTAAAAATTCAGCATACCGCACCTCCCAAATTTTTCTAAAGTCAGGCGCTTATTCTTCCGGCTCCTCGCTACTATCAAAATCCTCAGAATGTTTGACCAGTTCGATGGGGAATTCGCCCTGTACGCCTTCGGTGCTGTCGGATTTGAACAGAACTTTTGCCGTCTGCAGCA
>CABUOE010000116.1 GCA_902493155.1 uncultured Eubacteriales bacterium | reverse complement strand
CTAATCAAAATTGCCGCATTTATGAAATCAAGCACAGCACCGAGGTCAACGAAAAGCAGACACTTCATCTGCGTGATGCAGAGAAATGCCAAATCGTTGAAAAACGCTTTGGCCCGATCAGCGGTAAATTCGTTCTTTATCGCGGAAAAGATACGTTTGCCGAGGGTGTTCAGTATTTGAATGTAGAAAATTTTCTGTGTGGTCTGAAGTGACTTTTGAGGAGGATTTATCATGAACTATATTTTAAAGCAGTTCGATGAACCGCTCGTTAAATTCTCCGCAACGACCGATACCAGTGAGCCGGAGATCCAAATTCTTTGGACAAACGAAGAAAAAGCGGCATTTCTGCCGCTTGATCTGACGCCTACGCCGGATGGATTGAGCCGTTGGCTGCGCCGCCGCGCGATTCCCAAAAACCGCGCCTACGTCCATAGCCTTTTGGCAAAATGCGGCTTAAACCTCAACCGACCGCTCAGTATTATCGGTGTTTGTAAAGGACTATCACTTAACGATTGCTATTGGGTCGTCGAGGACGGTGACACCGCTTCTTTCGGCAAAGTAAATCTCTTCGATAACCCATTCAGCAATGTTCTGGCCGAGCTTGCCTTTACCGGCTATGGCAGCAGCGTCCGCACTTCCCTGCTCTCCAGCCCGGAGTTTACCACCAACGGAATGCTCCGCAAATGCTGGCGGCGCATCGGCGGTAAGGTGTATCTCTATAAGGGCGGCACAGAGGGAGCGGCCAATACCGGCAACGAACCATACTCTGAGTTTTACGCCGCACAAATCGCCGCCGCCATGGGCGTTCACGCAATCCCCTACGGCTTATCCCGTTGGAAAGGCGTTCTCTGCTCCACCTGCGAGCTTTTTACCGACAAGGCGTATGCCTACCTCCCAATCGGACATCTCGTTTCTAAGGGCGGCATGGGGGCTGTCAGGACATATTACGAGAAGATGGGAGTCGAGTTTGTCAACGCACTGAACGAAATGCTGGTGTTCGATGCGGTGATCTGCAATGTGGACCGGCATTTTGGAAACTTCGGCGTGATGGTCGATAACCGGACGAATACCATTGTCTCCCCCGCTCCCCTGTTCGACCATGGCAATTCCCTCTTTAATTTTGCAGGCGCGGACGCCTGGGCGAACGAGACCGCATTGGAGGAATATATCGAAACGCTGTACCCCAGCGTGTATGATGATTTTCTCGGTACAGCCAAGGCCGCGCTGACACCGGAGCTGCGCGAGAAGCTGCGGCATCTGCTGAACTTCAAGTTCAAGAAGCACTCGCGCTATAACCTGCCCGAAAAAAGATTGCGGATGGTGGAACGGCAAGTGCAGAAACGGGCGAGAGCTTTATTGGATATACGAATGTAACCGAAACGGCATCATGTTAATGGCATGATGCCGTTTCAATTACTTACAATTGTGCTTTGTCCGATATGCTGGTTAACACTTTCTGAAATATCCTCCTATTCTACTGTTGAATTACTTTATAGATAGTTCTTTTTGAAAGTGTATATCTGGCAAAACCACCGGTGTCTCATCCGCATCGCCTTCCTTTTTCCACGCTACAATAAAACGTATCTCTGCAGAAACGGGGCAATAACCTTTGGACAGTAAACTTTCAATCCGGTCTTTGCACGCCTTAGAGAGCTTAGCAATTCGGACGGTTTTACCGTTCAGTTTAGCAAGAAGGTAGCAGTCTATAAGAGAAAGTGCCATACCACTGCGCAGCTTAAGAAGTAATTCCTTTTTGCCTTTGAAGAAATCCAGCACAACATCTCTGTGTGTTAACTGAAGCGTAAGCTCGGTCGGTTCTTCATAGCAGTTCTGATCCTCAATATATTCAATCTCTGGGATGGCTATGGCAGAAAACAGTTCTGTGTTACAGTGAATATACAAGGCGTTTTTTGCACGTGTCATTCCTACATAAAGTTTTCTTTTTTCCTCATCTGTAGCGGCAGTATTTCCGTCTAGCATCATATAAACGGTGTCAAACTCGCGTCCTTTTGCTTTATGAATAGTAGAAATAAATACTATTTCATGATCATCAGGATAAAAGTCCTCGTAGTTTGATTCGCGAATGAATTCCTCTAGGTCTGTACGGTACTTTGTAGGATTAGTTTCCTCAAAATCACGGATTAAATTGCCGCAAATCTCCAAGCACGGACTTCCTGCATACGCATCAAACAAATGTTCTTTGGCTCTATTCCATAGGTCATTTGAAATGACGGGAGATTTTAGTCCAGCGTCAATCTTTTTCAAAAAGTAGCGAACCTCGACCAGATTATATAATCGGAATCCATCCAGTGATTGGATTAACTTTGCTCGAATGCCGCTTTTCGTTAACAATCCTAACAGGCGAAGTGCTTCATCATTTGTGTTGGTAAGAATGCAACATTGGCTGTTCCCTTGCGTAGAAATGACCTCATTAACAACGGCTGTTTCCATGTGTTTCTCGTGATGATGTGTAATCCGAACGATCCCGCAGTCCTCCCGAACTGCTTCGACAGGGGCCAATTTCATCCGATCTTGTATGGTTTTCGCAAACGAGTTAGCAAGTGCAACAATTGTTGCTCCACTACGATAGTTCTCCGTCATCTCGTATTTTGTTGCTCCACGGTTTTCAATCAGCGTACGCAGATACTTAGAATCAGATCCACGAAATGCATAGATGTTTTGGTCATCATCTCCAACAGCGATTACGCGCATATCATCGTTTGCCTGCATCATGGCACTAATGAGATCAAATTCATTGGCATCCATGTCTTGCGCCTCGTCAATGACCAATACGCTTTTTACAATTTTACCCTGCTCAACTTCTCCATTTTTGATCATCTCGGCAGCATTTTTTACTACGTCATCAACTCCTTCTAAACTTCCGATTTTTCCAAGCAGATCAAAGCAGTAAGAGTGAAATGTCTTAATCTCTACAAAATTTGCCGCATTCCCGATCAGTTCTATTAGGCGCTTTTTGAATTCTGTTGCCGCAGCGCGGGAAAAAGTAAGCATCAGCAACTGTTCGTGCTTAACATCCTCCAGCAACAGTAGTGCGGCCAGCTTATGAACAAGCACACGCGTTTTACCACTACCAGGCCCAGCGGCAACTACAATATACTTGGAGTCAGCATCATTGATGATCTGTGATTGTTTGTCAGACAGTTCTCCAAATAGCTGATGGTATTTCTGTGGCGTGATATTGCGGTCGATGTCTTGAATCCGCTCACCTTTAAAATACTTTGTAACAAATTTTCGAAAATCCATCTGAAAATAGTCCTGTACAAATTGCAATGCCGCCTGATAGTCACGCACCATTAGATTAGCATACTCCCCGACTATATGGATCTGACGGATCTTCTGTTTATAGAATTCATCCAGAAAACGATAATCGTCTACTTTGTATTTGATTCGGTTGTCTGTGATTAGACGCTTAATCTCCATGCCATTGTACAAAACAAGAAAACCGCCCTCTAATTTCAGAGCACCAATCTTAGATAGATAGAGCAAAGCATCTTCGATATCTGTTAGGGATGTCGTGTCTTTATTTGTTGTGAGATTTGGAGAAGCTATGTATGCATGGTACAATTCGATAAGAGAAAACTGTACCGGTTTTCCCTCTTGCTCTGCTATATCTAACTGGTTAGCTTTGGCATATAGCAACTCTAAAATGAAATGGCAGATATCTATCCGGCTCTGGTACTTTGTTTCTAATCTCGGTAGATCCATAGATGGAACGAGGCGGATCGTTTTAGATATGCCAGATTCCGACTTACGCACATAGCTTTTAATCGTTAGAAAATAAAGTAGCGTACGCAATTTTTTCACACTGGATGTGGCGATTCCTTCTGCAAGGGCTCGTTCATTGAGATCTTTAAGATCAAAGTCTATGCCCTCATCGGTCAACTGATCCAGCAAAAAATGCTCTAACGTTGCAAAATGCTCCAATATCAACGTAGATTTATTCTCGGTATCAGTTGCGAAGATATAGGCCGACATATCCATAGAGTCCGCCAGCAGGCCATCTTGCCTCATCAAATTAACGCAGTTAATGACTTCGTCCTTTGTCATACCAAGAATATCAGCAAGATAATCTATCCGTGATTCAGCATCATCGTTACCTGCTTTTGCAATACTTCGGCTGGAAATTAATGATTTAATGATACGTTTTGCATTTGTACGTTGTCCATCTGAAAACAATGCAGATCGATCAATACGGAAAGAAGCCTCTCGCATATCTCTTGCCAGAATACTCGTTGCATAAACATGGGGCATATTTCTTCCACGCTTCACGTAACCTGCATTTTCTAATGCAGATACCGCAGTCTTCACACGAGTTTCAATATCGCTGACTGAATCGTCCCAACCTGCTTGGCGTGCAATCTCCAGTGGAGAACAGCATACGCTTGAACGAAACTTTGTCAAATCTTTGATTGCTTTCCAAACCTGTTGGATTTCGCTGATACTCAGTTTGGTTTGGTTGAGCAAAAGAAAATGCTTATCTAGGTCATTGTCATTAAACAGCACATAGCATTCAGCCTGCATAGACGGATCGCGTCCGGCACGCCCGGCTTCCTGAACATAATCCTCCAAAGAACTTGAAATATCATAGTGAATCACAAGCTTGACATCTTTTTTATCTACTCCCATGCCGAAAGCAGAGGTTGCCACAATTACTTTGATCTCATTTCGAATAAAAGATTCCTGATTTGCGATTTTGCCATTTGAATCCATTTTTCCGTTGAACGGTTTAGCTGGGAACCCATCATTTGTCAGTTTTTCTGCAAGCTCGTGTGTACGTTTGGTCCGGGACACATAAACGATGGTAGGGCAGTTCTTTTGTGCAATGAGGTCACGAAGTGCAGCATATTTTTCGTCATCTGTTTCCTTATAGAGCACGGTATAGTGAAGATTTTCACGTGTCGCAGAAGATGCAAATATCTCCAAATCCAAATCTAGCTTACGTTTGAAATAACCACAGATATCGCTGATGACTTTTTGCTTTGCAGTTGCAGTAAAGCAAGATACTGGAATTGGCCTTTTGTCCGTTTTCTGTTTTTGCAGTTCACGGATAAAATCACCAATATATAGGTAGTCAACACGGAAATCCTGTCCCCAAGCTGAGAAGCAGTGAGCTTCGTCAATAACGAACCGTGCAACATTTCGAGATACCAACAACTTTTCGATGGTTCTTGAGCGCAGTTGTTCTGGGGATATGTAGAGAAGCGTTGCCGAACCATTTGCCACCCGCTCCAAAGCATTTGCACGCTCAATTGGATCAAGCAAGCCGTTAACAGTCACCGCTTCATTGATCCCAATAGCGTTCAAATTATCTACCTGATCCTTCATTAAAGATTGCAACGGAGAAATCACAACGGTTAGTCCGTGGACCGCTTTTCCTGCCATTAATGCCGGAAGTTGGAACGTGATAGATTTTCCACCACCGGTTGGAAATACCGCCAGAACGGATTTTCCGTCTACAGCGGCCTGAGCAGCCTTTTCTTGCAGAGGTTCACCATTATATGTACGAAAGCTGTCGTATCCAAATATGCGTTTAAGTTCCCTATGAATATCCAATGCATTATGGCAGTAAGTGCATCCATTCGCACACGGCATCCCTCGAAGATATTTAATCACATTTTCTATTTTCGGATAATTCTTCAGCAACCACGGCGGTGTAATAGAATGCTCGTCATTTGCTCCAATCAATGCAAGTGCATAAGCCAGTTCCACCGGATAATGCCGAATCAATGGCAACAGATCAGCGTTTGTGCAAATACGCCCCTCATACTCCATGTGGATTAACTCATAAATTTTTGCCTTGTACGGGCGGAAGTTTACATATTGAAAAAAACCGCTGAACTCAGGATGATCGTATAGCAAACAGCAAAAAATCTGCTTCACTTTCGGCGGTAAATCAAAAAAAGCATTGACCTCATCATAAAAAAGGGAAGCGGCCTTTTGGCAATCATTTACCGGATCATTGAGTTGTTCCGTCTGAAGCTTGTCATCTTTTAGTAACGCATGATATGGACGTTTCGGAAACAAAAGCGGCGAAAGATAAAGCGTATCAATCACAGTAACCCGAAGTTCATAACCAAGTGAATCATGGATATACTTTAAGTCGTGGTGAAGAATGTTATGTCCGCAAATGTACTCCGCCCCTGCTATGAATTCAACAAAATTTCGGACAGATGCCGAGTGAAAATAGGCTCGGTCTTGCCGAACCGCACCAATATCGTGGATTTTGTGGTCATCAACACCAACTTCTGTGTCGATAAAGACAATAGACTTCGCCATTCGAGCACGTTCCCCCTCCGCCAATAAACTTTATAACGGCACTGCAAATCAAATTTCAGCCTAAGCTAATGCATGACGCAATCCCCATCAAAGTATCTGCCCGTCGTTTTGCATTTTTGATTTACAATTCTTCCGCCTTGAACGTAGTATATCCCTCGTAATAGTAGCTGTGGTCGATGCCCTTCATAAAAACTTCACGGCTGTTCACGTCATCGGTCAGGGCCGCCTTCAGCAGCACCTTGATCTCCACGTCCTTGATGGGGCTGCGCTCCATGGCCAGTAGGTAGTCCTCTTTATCGACCTTGCTCCAATCCACCACCTGCCCGATGCCGGCTTTCAGCATCTGGTCAAGCCACAGGCGGGTACTGCGGCCGTTGCCCTCTCGGAACGGGTGGGCGATATTCATCTCCACATACTTTTCGATGATCTCGTCATAGGTGGACTGGGGCATCTTGTCGATGTTTCCAAGCGCCGCCTCCAGATACATCAAAGGGGCAAAACGGAAATTGCCCTTTGCAAGATTCACCGTGCGCAGTTCACCGGCAAAGTCATAAATACCCTCGAAAAGCGCCTTGTGAATGGCTTGCAGCGACGCAAATCTGCCGGGTGCCAGCTTATCCAGAGCGCCGCTTTCAAACAGTTCCACGGCCTTCCTTTTGCTGATCCGCTCCTCCTCGCGGGCAAGCTCGGCGGAGTTGGTGATGCCAAGTTTATTTTCAAGTGCCATTACGGGCCTCC
>CABUOE010000115.1 GCA_902493155.1 uncultured Eubacteriales bacterium | reverse complement strand
ATTGTCATAATCATAGAAAGGGAAAAATTCCCGCACCGTACGCCGATCTCGCCTATAGTCATAAAACTGACAGTCTGCCGGCAACCCCGCCGCCTCGGAACAGCATTCCACCCACTCCCGTCAGAAAACCATTCCCTACAATAATAAAAAGAGAAGCGCGCAAACACACTTCTCTTTTGATCAAAATTTCCCCATAATCTTTTGGATATATTTGGGCCGAAACCATTTGATATAGGCGGTAATGAGCCTGGTTAAAGCGATGTCGTAAATGACAAAGACCGCATTCAAAAACAGCCATCCCAAAACCAGCATCCAAACAGAATCTTGAAGTATTTCCACATAATCGCTTAACCGAAACATGTAAACAGCAGCAGCTAGGCCAGCGCCAATGGAAATATTAAAAATCAATACCTTCCACACCCATTCTAACACCGGTTTTTTGATGTTTTCCAATTTCGACTTGGCAATGGGATACCAGCCCAGAAACGCCGTAAAAAACACAGCGCTGTCTTTGCTGGGCGCCAGCAGCAGTGAAAGAATGGCCACAGACAGATAGACCAGAAAGGCCCACTTGGGACTGATCTCCACAACCAGCATAATCAGCAGTACGCCTGCAAGGGCCGGCAAGGCAAACTCCGCCATGGGAAGCAACCCGGTAAGCATCATCAATACGATGCAGAGCGCGGCAACCATTCCGCCCAAAGCAACCTTTTTCACTGATTTCAACGGACGACCGACCTTTCCTTAACAACAGGGAATCAAATCCCCGCCGCAGCACTCGCAGCAGCAGTCTGCACAAATCAAACCGGAGCACATATCACATGCGGAACAGCCGCCGGAGTTGGGCATGTTACCCGTGCGATAGGGCCCGTTTGGAGAACCCATATTGCCTTGACGCTGCCACATCATCCGGTTCATAGCGGCGCGGTATTCAGGATTGTTTGGGCTTAAACGACAGGCGGTGGAAAAATGGTTCATGGCATCGTCCAGCCAACCCCGCTGAAAATAGACGCTTCCCTTTAAGAAATACCACTCCCCATCGCGGGAACCGGCGGGTATACCGTCCAGCAGTTCTTCTGCCTCAACCAATCGGTTTTGCTGAATCAAACGGCGGATATCCGACAAATTGGACGACTGGTAGCTCTGCTGTCCAGCGGCACTATAGCTGTACCCGTTATTCGCCTGTCCAGCGCCCGTTCCGCCTTTATTGGCCCGCATACTGGTGATGATGGAATCATACGCTTCGTTGATCTCCTGCATCTTTTCGTTTGCAAGGTCGGCAAGAGGACTGTCGGCATAGTTGTCGGGATGATATTTTTTCGCCAATTCCCGGTAGGCGGTTTTTACTTCTTCCTCGGTTGCAGTGTTCGGAATCCCCAGAATTTTGTACGGATCTCCTGCGGGCATATTGACCTCCAATCACTGGCTTTGGGCCAGTTCTGATGAAAATTATAACTCACTTTAGTGTTTTTTATCTTTTTCTCCCGACAGAACGCTGTCTGCCGAAGACTTTAATCCTAAGTAAATGATATTGTCCAAAATGGTTTTATAACGGTAAAGCTCCAACAGCTCATAAGTCGTCCCCATTTCGGCAACGGTAATGTTTAGCACGCCTCTTCCATAGTCGACGATTTCCTTTTTCTTAGCCTCATCAAGGGCATCGACGTCAAATTTCAAAAGAAAGGGATTATAAGAACCTGTTTTGGCGTCGTCCTCCAAATCGTCCAGCGCGTCTAAAAGATATACCCAGCGCCCAAGAAGATAGCCGAACCGGGACAATACCCGTTTCTCAGTTTTCCCATCCCCTAACATGGAAAACACCGCCTGCAAAGCTTTGGCGGTCGGTTCCGCCGCCGCGTCCACGCTGACGGTTTTCTTCTGCTCTAACTCAAACTGGTCTTTCATCATCCCGCTGAAAACAGCATCCAGCTCCGGATAATGCCTCAACGCCTTTTTTCTCGCAGAAGAGGCAAAGGGAAGCAGAAAGTAACATCCAAGCCTCTTCACAAATCCGCTGTCGTGAATATTGTCTTTCACCTTGTAGTACAGCATTACCATAGCGCAGCTGCTGACAAATTCCATATCTTCACCGGGAACAGCACAAGTCTTTTTTTTGAGGGGATTCGCCATACACCGGGTTTTCTGAAAACCGCAAAATTTTTCCCGCAGAGCCATGGACAGCATAGCTACAAAGGTAAAATCGTAACTGAGGGTCATTTTTGCAAAAGGCCCGAAAGCCTTTCCCAATTGATGGCAAAGGCCGCAGTACACAGCCTGGTAAGTATCGAATTCTTTGATTTTCAGTTCAGGTTTGAAGGGCTTGATATAACCAAACAACGAAAACCCGCTTTCTGTGGTAAAATTGGGGCCTCAGACCTAAATTTCGCGTATCCATACGTATGGTGAACATATTTTACCCTATTTTTCTCCCGAATTAGTGTATAAACTGTAAAAAAAGCTCGAAGCCTTGGTAAAAACTGTCGGAGAAGTGGGGAAAATATTGATTTTTTCGGCGCTTTGCAAACAATTTTGCTGTTTGCTTGTGAAGTTATTTTGCCATAAATTCAGTGGACGAAGTCCACTACAGCGGCGAAAGCCGTGAAAAAGGCCCAGCCTTTTTCAAATTTATGATACAATGTTCTCACATTTCCCGCGCCAGCGGGACAAAAGCGCCTTTAGGCGCTTTGCAAACAGCTTTGCTGTTTGCTTGTGAAGTTATTATAACCTTGATTCATTTCTAATTTATGTGTTGTCTCTTAAAAGCAATTAAACAATTAAAACAGGCGGCTTCGATTTGCGTACATTTTAGAGTTTATACAAAGGTCGGGCTGCTTGATTCGGGGAAAAGGTTGTATTATACTATAAGAAAAATCGGGAGTGAAGATGATGAATGAAAAAGTAAAAGTGCCTGTCAACTGCTTGTTTCAGGGTTGTTATAATCCCACGTTTGAAGCAGAAATCAGCAAATGCAAAGATAAATGTTACCAGTATAATCAACTGAATCCCAACGACCGGGAAACCCAGCGTAATTTGCTGGCCCAAATACTGGGTGAAATGGGTGAAAACGTAATATTTACCCCGCCGTTTTGGTGTGATTATGGGTATAACATTTCTGTGGGAGACGATTTTTATGCAAACCACAATTTGATCATCACGGATGGAGCAAAAGTATCCTTCGGAAACAACGTCTTTATCGCGCCTAATTGCTGCTTTACAACTGCAGAGCACGCCATCGATCCGGAGCAGCGCAAAGCCGGTATGGAAATCGCTAAACCCATCACCATCGGCAATAATGTTTGGATTGGGGCAGGGTCGACGATTCTCGCAGGAGTGACTATCGGAGACCACTCGGTCATCGGGGCAGGAAGCGTAGTAACAAAATCCATCCCCAGCAATGTAGTCGCCGTGGGAGTGCCATGCAAAGTGATGCGGCAAATCACAGAGGAGGATAAAAACCGATACCCTGTATACAAAGGAGATTGAAAACAAGACATACAATTAGCGCTGGCGCAAGTTGTTACTGCGAATTTTAACGACCTTTTTGATCTTAGAATGGGACAGGAGCGTTTTTGCCGGTAATCCTGACCCAGAATGCCATTGTAATTACCTGATATGATCCTTTCCCGCCAGATACATATCAAAAGGCAATTCATATTTTTGTTAATTTACTATTAAAATTTTGATTTTTCCTTTTGTCTGTGATAAAATAACAGTAATTATAACGAGATGAAAGGAATACCGGAATGTCATATGAAAAATCATGTGGTGCCGTCGTTTTCAGAAAGCACCACGGAAATACCGAACTTCTGCTGATCAAACATTCAGCGGGAGGTCATTGGTCTTTCCCAAAAGGACATGTGGAAACGGGCGAAACCGAACAGCAGACCGCCCTGCGGGAAGTCATGGAAGAAACCCATATCGATGTGGACTTAGATCCCACTTTTCGCGAAGTAGTCACCTATTCTCCCAAACGGGATGTCAAAAAGGACGTCATTTATTTTTTGGGCCGGGCCAAAAACTTTGACTACATCCCCCAGGAAGAAGAAATTGCACAAATCAAATGGGTGGAAATTAACTTGGCCCATTCTTTCCTGACCTATGACAACGATAAGCAGCTGGTCAACAAAGCAAAACCCATTATCAAAGACTTTTATTAACCGCAACGAAGCCCCCAGCGCTTAAATTACGCTGGGGGCTTCGGCATAAAAAGATCTACAGATCGTCAGCATCCTGTACAGGGATTTCCCCATATTCAACGGGAAGTCCGGTATACATCCCATTTGGGTCTTCTTTGCTGGGTTTCGGGTGTACGATAGAATTCAGAACGCTGCTTTGTTTCAGGACGCTTTTCTTCTGAGATGCTTTTTTCTCCATGTAAAGCGCTCCTTTCATTGGATTTACAATCAGTCCTGCAAACACATATGCTTGCAGCATTATTATCTCCTTTTGCAGCATTGAAATTCCAAAATAGCAATGGTATAATTTGTTTGATACATCTGAATTCCCATTCGTTTAACAAAAAAATCCATTATCTCAAAAGAAAGGATCGCTCATGCTGGAACAAATCTGGGAAACGATTTTTCGCTTCATGCAAAGCCTTACGGACTATCTCCTGCCCGCCGTTTTTGGATTGGCGGTTCTGCTTGCCGTCTTGATTTTTCGCCGGAAACTGGTACACCTCATTCTTTTCATCATCAAAAAGATCACCGGTCGGTTCCGGGCAGCGTCCGCCATTGCGGACAGCTTTGAGCGCCCCGCCGTCTTTTTCCTGACCGCTTTGGCAGTCTACTTTGGAATCGGAGTCTTTGTATACGCCGCAGGACTGAGGATGGAAGCAGCCGGATTTTTGCTGTTTCTCACCAAATTGCTGAAAATCTGCGTCATCTGCTCCATCACCTGGGGACTGATGAACGCCGCTCCGCCCATCGTAGAGGCCATCCAGGGCGGTGAAAAGGACGTGGACAAAACCCTCGTCGTGTTCTTTTCCAAAATCGTCCGGGTGGTGCTCATCATTATCGCCGCTGTCATCGTTATTGCGGAAATCGGCTACAATATTTCGGGGCTCATCACCGGCCTGGGCATCGGCGGACTCACCGTGGCGCTGGCGGCCAAGGATTCGGCCAGCAACCTGTTTGGAGGTTTGGTCATCATCGGCGACAAGCCCTTTGCCGTCGACGACTGGATCGAAACCCCTGACCTGGAGGGTGTCGTCACCGACATCACCCTCCGCAGCACCCGCATCCGCACCTTCAAGGACGCGGAAGTGATTGTCCCCAACTCGACCCTGTCCAATTCCCAGATCATCAACTGGTCCCGGATGAAAAAGCGCCGGGTTTCCTTTCACTTAGGGCTCACCTACGACACACCCAAGGAAAAACTTCATCAGGCAGTTGATGGAATCCGCTCCCTCCTGCAAAATCATCCCGACGTCGATCCCGATGTCATCGTCGTGACCTTTGACGAATTCGGAGCCTACAGCCTGGATTTACAAATCTACTATTTCGCCACCAAGACCTCCTGGGGTGATTACATGAAGGTGAAAGAAGATGTAAACTTTCAAATCCTCAGTTACTTAGAATCTATCGGCGCGGAGATTGCCTTCCCCACCCAGACGCTTATCTGCGAAGGAGAAACAAAATTTATTTCCCAAGATTCCAATTTTCAATGAGCAAGGATAAAAATACCGCCCGCAGGAATTTCCTGCGGGCGGTATTTTTATCTAAACAGACGAAGTTTCCCCTGCGCAGCATGGTACCAAAGACAAAAAGGCTGTTCCTCGGGCTTGCGCCACCCTTTCCCTTCGTCTGTAACTGGATATCGGTTTCGATACATCATCATATGCTCCCGGTCTGAAAAGTGCCTCTTTTCGGTAAAATCTTTTTAATCCGCCCAATCGGCCAAAAATAACGGTCCAAACAGAAAATATATCTCCCAAATTGGCTCATCTGTCACCTCATCCGATGATTTTCCAGAATATGTGTTTGAGAGTCTTTTCGTTCCCAAAAACTTCGGTAAATAGTACCAAAACAGCTCGTGATTTCTTGTATCTGTTTACAATTTAGCTATTGCATGGACAACGACCTTTTTGTATAATGGAATATGTATATTTATATTCCCCGATAGAAAAGAAGGAGCTTATATGAGCACTGCAAATAAATCAACTGTAACCACCTTGCCCGCCATCGCCATGCGCGGGATCGTCATGTTCCCGTCCATGATCCTGCATTTTGACGTGGGACGGGAAAAATCCATCCTCGCCATCAAAGAGGCAATGAAAAAAGACCAACTCATCTTTTTGGTTGCCCAAAAGGACTACACTGTAGAAGAGCCTCAAAGGGAGGACCTCTATAAAATCGGCGTCGTGGCCAAAATCGTCCAGCTGTTAAACAGCGGAAGCAGCGGCCTGCGCATCATGGTGGAAGGCGTCTACAAGGCCTCCATCACCGACATCACCTCATTTTCCCCCTATATGGAGTGCACCGTCAAGTCCCTTTCCGACCCTCAGCGGACAAACGTGCCCGCCGACGTGGAAGAGGCCATGGTCCGTGCCGTCACCGATTCTTTTGAGATTTACTGCGACCTAGTGCCGAAAATGCCCAAAGAGATCATTTCAAGCGTCCTCTCCCAGAAGACCGCCAAAGGGCTGTTTGACAAAATTGTCCAGAACCTTTACCTGCCGGTAGAGGACAAACAGGTTCTGCTGGAAGAAAAAAGCTTATTTAGCCGCCTCCAGTTACTGGTGGAAATCCTCCAGCATGAAACCGCCGTCCTCACCTGGGAACGGGACATCTACGACCAGGTCAAGGATCAGATGGACAAAAACCAGCGGGATTACTTCCTTCGCGAACAGATGCGGGTCATTTCGGAAGAGCTGGGCGAGGGGGACAATCCCCAGGAAGAGTCCACTGAATACGCAGAAAAAATCGAGAGCTTTACACATATGCCCGATGAGACCAAGGAGAAGCTTCTAAAGGAATGTGAGCGACTTTACCGCACCCCTTCCCAGTCTCAGGAGGGCCAGATTATCCGCACCTACATCGAAACCTGTATCGAACTGCCCTGGGATGAAATGTCCAAGGAACAGGCCGACGTCGC
>CABUOE010000114.1 GCA_902493155.1 uncultured Eubacteriales bacterium | reverse complement strand
GCTCCTGATACAAACGCCTTGTCCGGCAGTTCTTCTCCATCCGAGGTGGAAACGGCGTAAATTGTGCCGTTCACGGTAAAGCTGTCGCCGGTCATGTAGTCGGACGGGGAGGTGAAAATACAGCTGTACATTCCCGTCGACGGCAACGCTAGGGTCAACTTGAAGGTATTCCCCGATTTGGTGCAGCTCAATGTCCGCACCCCCATCGTCAATGCCGCGTCCACCTTGACGGTATTGGCAGTCACTGTACCGCTCAACTCCGTATACTGGTCGTTTATGGATTTTAATTGCGCGTCGATGATGTCCGCATTGCCGTTAAAGTCCGCGATGTTATAAAAATCGCTGGGGGCCGGCTTTTTCAGGTTGTAGTTTACTGTATTAGTTGCCATTATGCCAATTCTCCTCCTTCTCGGATGTACTGGTGGGTATGGAAGGCCAAATCCTCATGTCCCCACGCTGTTAACTCGCTGTGACGGCGGTACTGCACCGACACTTCGATGACCAGGTTCGCCGGAAGCATCTTTTGCAGCAGCTCCGTCACCGCATCGAATTCGTTCTGCACCGCCAGCGCCAGCAGCACCGTCACCTTGTAGTTTCCATAGTCAACGGTGAGTTCGTAGCCGTCCGCACCGCAAAGGCTATCCAGCTGCTCTCTGAGCACCCAAATCGTAAAAGGTAGCCGCCCGCTCATAGCCGACTGGATGCGGAATTTCCGCTCCGGCAGGGTATCGGTGTCCCCAGGGTTCAAAAGCAGCATCTTCTCCCAGCGGGAGACGCCGTTTTCGGTGGCTGAGTCGATGAACTGGTCGTTCATTAAGTCCTCCGCCCCCTGCCACAACAGGTTCAGTTCGCTGTTTTCCCCCTGGGCTGCCGCCTGCATTTCGTAAACTTCGCTGAAGACGGGCGGCAGGTAGCTTAAAACGTCGGCAGTTTTAGCCACTTACAGTCCCCCTTTTGGGGAGCCTCGACCCACTTAACTGGTAGTTTTGCGCGCTCCCATTGATGGTGGTTCCGGTCACATCCAGCACTCCCGACAAATTCAATAGCCGCATTTCAATCTGGCTGATGCGGACGACGATTGCCCCGTCGTCGGGCCAGCGGGTGCGGAGTTCCATAAAATACTCGTCGATGGCCCGTTCGACGCTGTTTCCGACCATAGCCCATCCCCAGCCGCTTTGATAGGTGATGGTAGTTGCAATGTTCAGGGTCGTCCACTCCGCCCCTTCAACGGTTACCTTGTGGCCGATGGGCGCAATCCCCACGCCCTGCCCGGTTTTTGAGGTGGGGTCAACCGCCTCCTGTACCTCTGCAATCAGTTCGGCAGAAGGCACCCCCATGTCAGAGTCTTTGAGGATCAGCTGCACCGTCCCCGCCCCGTAGAAGGCGGGCACTACCTTGACCCCGCCCACGCCCTCAATGGCCGAGACCTTTTGCTTATAATCTGCCTGGTTGCCGCCAAAGGCAATGCTCGTCAGACTGTCAAGATATCGCTTGCGGAACACCTCGGTGTCCTCTTCGTCCTCGCCGGGAACCAGGAGTTCGGTGAGCTTGGCGCTGGTAAGCCCCTCGATGTAATCGATGGGGATCAGGTCGCCCAGCCGTTTGTTGCCGATTTCGCCCGGCGTTTCGCACCTCAGGCGGAATACCCCGTCGGAAATCTTCTCAAAGGCGACGTAATTGAGCTCCTCCAGAGAAAACCGGCTGCCCAAAGGCACGTCGATGTTAAATTCCCCCCGCAAAACGGCGTTTGTGGCCGCCTCGGGGGAAAGGCCTCGCTCCGCCGCCCTTCTGATGAGGTACTCCCGGCTGGCGGTATCGGCAAAGGTCTCGTTCAGCACCACGTCCAGCTCCACATACATATTGGCAAGTTCCAGCGCCGCGCCGCAAATCGCGTCGTAGAGGATGGAGCCCTCCCGCTTGTCCACGTTTTGGGGGACAGCACTGAGCATCCGATTGACGATCTGCTCAAAAGTCATCTGTTCATACATGGATATCCACTTCCTTTTCTAGTTCCATCTCCCCGAACACCGTATGGGCCACAAAGGTCACATGGACCTTGCCGCCTTCCGTCTCAAAGGAGAACTGATCCACCGCCGTGACCCGGTCGTCCTGTAAGAGTGCTTCGGTAATCCGGCGTTTTAGCTCCGGCAGCACGTAGCTTACAGGCTTTCCGAACAGCTCCATGAGCTCCACGCCGTAATCCCAGCTGTAGACCGGGTACTGGTAGCGCTCGGTGCTTAGAATCAGGTAGATGGCCTGCTTCATGGCGTCAGCGCCGTCGGTATGGCCCTGAATCCGCCCCCGTTCCCAGTCTAGCCCATAGGTGCGGGTTGGCGCCGCTGCGGTTTCGGCCGCTCCATCAGTCAAAGCGGATGTCTGCGGTATCATCAATCATCACGTCCTTTCAAAGGGGCTTCCCCCTTTCGATTTGAAACATTTCCCGGGAAATTCCCCGTAGGGGCGGGGCTTTGCTCCGCCCGCAATCCCAGGTGTAGGGGCGGTTTTCCATCCAGCCCTATTCGCTCTCCCGTACCCGGTCGAGGATAAGAAACCGCTGTCCTCCCTGCATCCGCAGCAAAATCACCTTTTCTCCGATTTTCAGGCCGTTTTTCACCGTCGCCGTCTTTTTTCCGATGACGGCGTGGCTGTGACTGGGGTCGCCACCGGAGCCAGTCTGCCAGTTTACGTCCAGTTCGACAGAATAATCGCTCACGTTGGAGGTACACACCAGCATCTCGCCGCTTAAAGTCAGCCGCTGCTCCACATTCACCTGTAAAGGCGATATGCTTGTCACTATTCCGAACAGCACCCCTGCGGGTTTTTCGCCCTCCACTGCGTCCACCGCCGCCTTTTTGATAAGGCTAATGAGGTCAGCCACCGAAACCGCCCCCTTCCAAGATCAGGTCCATCCGGTGCTCTCCGTTAGAGAAGCTGTGCTTGACGTTTTCCACCGTCATCCGGCGGTCTACCTGCTCGTTTTTCAGGTCGAGCTTCACCCAAAGGCTGCTCCCCGCCCGCACCCGCAGGTCCCCCGCCGCTTTGGAGAGGGTCAGGGACTTCATCTTCTTGTTGTGCTCTTTGAGCAAAGTCGCCGCCTTCTGATAACCGTCCTCGTCGCCGCTCACATGGCCGAAGCTCTGCAAAACACCCCATGTTTTCTGGGTTTCTGCGTCCTCCTTGACGAAAATCTGCCGCAGCTTTTTCCGCCCGTCCTCGTGGAGAAGCTTTATTTTGTTGTAGGTCTCCCGGTCGATGGAGCTCTCATAGGAAAATCCCTCGGCGGCGGTCTCGTCGATGAGAAGGTTCGTCTCCAAATCCTCGATGGCCGCCAAAGAAAGCTTCCCGAAGTCGTCGTAGAGGACGAACTCCTTCCCGGTGTTCTCGTAAGTCAAATCCAGCGCCGTCTCGATGATGTCGAAGAGGGTTTTCCCGTCCTCCACCCGGTAGGGAATCCGGTAGCCCGTCGCCGCAATCGCCCCCGTTTTCAGGGAAAAGTCGTCGGCGATCATTTTCACAAGCTCCCCCGCCGTTTTATTGCTATAGATATAGTTGTCCTTGTTTTTTAGGTACCGGAGCTGGTCGTAGGCGGTAATGCTCAGCCGCCCGTCGGCCCCGCTGCGGCCCAAGGTAAACACAAAGCCGTAAAACAGCCCCTTGCCGTCCGCAGAAAAAGTCACCGCGTCCCCTTCCTCCACAGAGAAACCGCTGTCCAGCACCGTAAAGGTAAGCTTGCCCGGCGCGCCTTTCCTCGACGTCTCCCACTTGACGCCGCCCTCCACCGGCGGCTCATAGGTCTTGCCCCCGTGGACGATTTGAATGAGATACTCAGCCAAGGCGGATCACCTGCCCCGGATAGATGAGATTGGGGTTTTTGATGCCGTTTAGTTTGGCGATTTCCCAGCATTTGTCCCCCCGGCCCAATTGCGCTTTGCAGATGTTGTAGAGGCAGTCGCCTTTCTTGACCACGTAGCTTTTCGCCGGGTCCTTGCTGTCCCTGTTCTCGCCGGAGGTGGCCGCCCCGCCGGAACCCGCTGCAACCTCCTTGAGGCCGAAGGCCCTGTATTGCTTCAGCCGAATGGAAACCGTCACGTCCAGCCCGTCCCCCGCGTCGTCGCTGACGGCGTAGTCCTCTAAACTCACCTTCAAATTGGTGTCGTGCAAAAGCCGTCCCTCCGGCGTCACCCGCGACACCAGAAACTGGAAGGGCTTCTGCCCTTTTTTCAGCGCCTCCAAGCGGTTTAGGTAAAAGGACGCCGGGATAAACCCATCGGGATAGTACCCAAAAGGGTACTTCTGCTGGGGGAGCATGGCCTCGAAGGAAATCTCGGTGAGGCCGGGAGCCTTGAGGATGCTGACTTCCTCCCCGCTGAGCAGAGTGGAAGAACCGTTTCGGTTTTTCATGGAGAGCTTCATTTTGGACGGAGCCACCGGTAGCGGCACCCCGTCGATGTAAAAGATGTAGGCCAAATGGATTCCCTGCCTTTCGTCACAAGATATGAAAAAGACGCCTCCGGCCTCAGCCGGAAACGTCCGTCAAACAATCGCCTCATTTTCTAGGCAATTTTTACAAAGATACTGATTTTGCGGGACACGGTGAGCTCACAGAGTGCTCATTTGAATCTATCATGATTTCTTTCTGTTAAAAGGAAAATAATCCGTTTTGGTGAAGACAAAAACGGTAGGGGCGGGGCTCTGCTCCGCCCGCATTCCACCGGAACCGTCTGATAAAAACGACGGGCGAACACTGTTCGCCCCTACACCGCACCTCAGACAAAAACCTCGTCTGGGATTTTTCTTTGTCTCCGTCGGTTCATGCCGTTTTGTCCTTTCGTTAACCAGAACCTTCCCTCGGAATCCGTAGGGGCGAATATCGTTCGCCCGAACCCATTTACAAAAAATCCGTAAAACGGGCGAACACTGTTCGCCCCTACACTGCACCCCAGACAAAACCCTGTCTAGGATTTTCTGTCTCCCGATAGAATACCGTAGGGGCGCGTATTACGCGCCCGCCCTCACCCCTCTTTCGATGAACAGCGGGCGGCCATTGGCCGCCCCTACATTCCCACCGTCCATCGGGAAATATCCGGGAAATGAAACGCCCCATTTCGGGAAATACCCGGGAAATATTCCGGAAATAACCGGGAAATACTGCCAATCCCCTACCAATGCACCGCTTCCGCCGCCGTCTGAAGCCCCTCGGCCACCTTGTCGGTGAGATAGCTTACCACTCGGTCTAAATCCAGCTCGGAGCTGACCGAATTGTTGTTGACCATCTCCACCTGGACGACAGCGTTTCCGCCTGTCGCCCCCGAAGAAGCCGCCGCAAAGTCCCGATAAACGCTTCCGTCGCCGGAAACCGCGTCCATCGCTGCGGCAACCCCCATTGAGGCCGCCTGTAACACGCTGCCCTGATTGGACGCCTGCATCAGCCAGCGCCCCCAGCATAGCCGTCCCGCTTCCCGTAGAACCGGAAACCGCCGGATACCGGGCATTTACGCTCTGTAAAGCTATATTGCTTGCCACCATGTTTTGCATCCCCACTGAAACGCTCTCGCTCCAGTTTCCCGCCTGAAGCAGTTGGCTCACCGGGCCACCGTTTAACACCGTCGTCCCCGCCGCTGCCGACGCGGGAGCCGCCTTCAAATTTTTGGCCGCCGGGTTTTCGCTGAGCGCTTTCCCCTGCCCCCGGGCGCTCAGCACCGAGGAAATCCATTCCCCGGCTCTCGAAACCGCCTTGGACACGCCGCCCGGGTTAGCCTGTGACGCTCTGTTCAAAACTGCCTCGGGAATGCTGCCGCCGTACTCCTTTGGCATCCGAAAAAGCTTTAAAACACCCCTGTTGCCGTAGCTTACCGCTCTCCGTCTCAAGCTGTCTAAAATCGAAGCCACAATCGTCCCCCTTTTCTATCACAGGGCATTCGCCCCACGCCCGCTACCCGCGAGCTTTTTTCTCCTCCTCGGCGTACACCTGGATGGCCGCGATGAGAAACGCCTTCTCGAACCGGTTAAGCCCCAGAAACTCCGAAGGCTGCATCTGAAACTTATGGAGGCAATAGTACGCGAGATTCGCGTCGCTGTCGCCCCCCTTGATTAGTTTTTTGCCTGTTCCACCATTTCGTCCATACTGACGTCGAACCCATTGAGCGCCTGCACCTTGTTCAGGTATCCGGCGTACTCCCCCGGGGTCAGCATGGCTTTTAAGAGGCTGTCCGCCCCCATAACGCCGTAGCTGTCCTGCAAATCCTTGTCGTTTAGGTCGGGAAAAACGGTGCATTTGGCCGCCAGCTTCCCCATGTCCAAATCTGCGTCCACCTCGGCCACGAACTGCCCCTTTTTGCCGGGAACCGGCGCCCGCCGTAAACACTCCCGCCGGATTTCCTCGTCCTCTGCCGGCGTGATGCATCTGATTTCCCATTGGATGGGCTTTTTATCCGCCCCCAGAAACCGATTGGACACCGCCGTTTTCTCGTTTTCCACCTTGACCGCGTTTTGCTTTAAAAATCCGCTCAAACCGCCCATTTTCCTCTCCCTTTCTCAAAAAACCGGGCCTTGCCGCGCCGCGCTTTCCACCCGCCAAGGCCCGGAGAATTTTCTCACATAAAATAAAACCGCCTTCCCAGAGGCCGCAGCCCCTGGAAGGCAGTTTTCAGAGCCGGATTACATACCGGCCAGGTTTTTGAAGGTTTCCGGCATTTCGAAATCCTCGAAGGTAAAGTCGATGCTCTCCTGGAGGTAGTCGTCGGAGGCGCTGAACTTGGCCAGCACGCCGCCGTTTAAATTGCAGTCCTTCAAGATGACGGTCTGCCTGCCCACCGAGGAAGCCGGGTCCTCGTTGGTCACCTGGATGTCGAAGTAAATGTCCTCGCCGGTGTCCTTGAAGTTGTAGAAGAGCTTTCTGAACACCGAGGAGTTATAGTGGAAGGTAGCGGAGCCGCTGCCCTTCCAGCCAGTAGATTTGTTGCCCTGCCCGGGTTTGCCGAGAATCGGCACCTGTGCCTTGGTCTTTTCGAATTTCGCCTCCAAGTCGATGGCCTGCATAAAATTGTAGCGGCGGCCGTCGATGGTCACATAGCATTCGGCAAGGGACGCGGCCACCGCGTCTTTTGCATTCATGGTACGCATAAAAAATCATTCCTTTCTGGGAATTTGATTGTCTGA
>CABUOE010000113.1 GCA_902493155.1 uncultured Eubacteriales bacterium | reverse complement strand
CCCCTACGGTTGGATTTTTGTCCGATGTGGACGTGACGCGTCGGGCGGCGTTTCGTTCGCCGAAACCCGCAGCAAAGGATATGACGATTATCAGAAAGGAAGATTTCCATGATATACAGCATCCGCGGGATTTTGACCCATGTGGAAAACAATTTCGCCGTCGTCGAGTGCGCCGGCGTGGGATACGGCATCCGCACCTCGGCGGTGACCATCTCGCGGCTCCCGAATATGGGAGAGGAGGTCACATTCTATACCTACCTTCACGTCACCGAAAATATGCTGGATCTATTCGGTTTCTGCGACGAAAGCGAACTCAGCTGCTTTAAGATGCTCATTACGGTGACCAGGGTCGGCCCTAAGGCGGCCCTGTCGGTGCTTAGTACCGTCACTCCGGAACGGTTCGCCCTCTGTGTCGCCTCAGGGGATGCAAAGACCATCGCGGGGGCGCCGGGCCTCGGTATGAAGACCGCCCAACGGATTTTGCTGGAACTGAAAGACAAGATTACAAAAGAACAGGTGGCGGGCGGCATCGCCGACGTTCCCGCCTTCGATCTTCCCACCGGTTCCAATGCGTCGGAGGCCATTTCCGCCTTGGTGGTACTGGGCTACGGGCAGGGGGAGGCCGCCGCCGCGGTCACGAGGCTCGACCCCAATCTGCCGGTGGAGGAACTCATCAAACACGGCCTCAAGGCGCTAGCAGGAAAACTGTAAACCGGCTTTTTGCTGGGAGACATGCCGCACCTTTTCAGGATGGAAAAAAGTCAGGGGCCTGAGCGCCCTGTAAGATACGACCAAAAGGGGATTACACATGTTTGAGTCACAGCTTGAAAACGGGGAACTGGATCTGGAAAATCGGATTACCGCCCCCGATTATAACAACACCCAGGACGCGGACGTGGAGTTCTCCCTCCGTCCCAAGACCTTAAGCGAATACATCGGGCAGGAAAAAGCCAAGGAAAACCTGTCCGTTTACATCGAGGCGGCCAAGCAGCGGGGCGAAGCCTTAGACCACGTACTGCTCTACGGCCCTCCCGGTCTCGGTAAGACCACTTTGTCCCAGATCATCGCCAACGAACTGAACGTAAACCTCAAGATCACCTCCGGCCCGGCCATCGAAAAGCCTGGCGATTTGGCTGCGTTGCTCACTAATTTAGGCCCCGGGGACGTGTTGTTCATCGACGAAATCCACAGGCTTTCAAAAGCCGTTGAAGAGGTGCTCTACCCGGCTATGGAGGACTTTGCTTTAGACATCATGATCGGCAAAGGCCCATCGGCCCGGTCCATCCGCATCGACTTGGCCCATTTCACCTTAGTCGGGGCCACGACGAGGGCGGGACAGCTCACCTCTCCCTTGCGCGACCGGTTTGGGGTGCTGCTGCGGCTGGAAATGTACTCGCCGGAGGAGCTTTGCGAGATTATCCTGCGCAGCGCCGGTATTTTAGGCATTCCCTGCGACGAGGACGGGGCCATGGAGCTGGCAAAGCGCTCCCGCGGGACTCCCCGTATCGCCAACCGGATGCTTAAGCGCGTCCGCGATTTTGCCCAGGTTATCGGCAACGGCACCGTGACGAGGGAAATCGTCGACACCGCTTTAAATCGGCTGGAAGTGGACAAGCTGGGACTCGACAACATCGACCGTCGGATGCTTACGACCATTATCACCCACTACAACGGCGGGCCGGTGGGCCTTGAGACCCTCGCCGCCGTGCTGGGGGAGGAGACCGTTACCATCGAGGATGTCTACGAACCCTATCTGATGCAGCTGGGATTTTTATCCCGCACGCCGAGAGGCCGCTGCGTGACGCCACTTGCATACAAACATCTGGGCCTCGATAAAAATGGGCAGACGCTCTTGTAAATTACCCTTCGGAAGGATGAAACACCTGCATGAGAATTGCTGAAAGTTGGGCAGACTACCAACTGATTGATACATCAGGCGGCGAGAAGCTGGAAAAATGGAAGGACATTTCCCTCATCCGGCCCGACCCCCAAATCATCTGGAATACCGAGAAAAATAACCCCCTCTGGAAAGGGGCTCACGCCCGTTACCTCCGTTCCGACAAGGGCGGCGGCCGCTGGGAGGTTTATAAAAAGCACCCGGAGAGCTGGGTCATCGGCTATAAAGGCCTCCGCTTCAAGATTTCCCCCACCGGCTTCAAGCACACCGGGCTTTTCCCGGAGCAGGCCGTCAACTGGGACAAATTCTTAGAGTGGATTCCCGAAGCGGGGCGGCCCATTTCGGTTTTAAACCTCTTCGCCTACACCGGTGGGGCGACGCTGGCCTGTTTAAAGGCGGGCGCTTCCGTCTGCCACGTGGACGCCTCCAAAGGCATGGTCCAGTGGGCGAAGGAAAACGCCGAGCTGTCGGGCCTCAGCGACAAGCCCGTCCGCTGGATTGTCGACGACTGCGAAAAGTTCGTCGGGCGGGAAATCCGGCGGGGACGGCGGTACGACGCCATCATTATGGACCCGCCTTCCTACGGGCGGGGCCCGTCGGGAGAGGTGTGGCAGCTGGAGGAAAAAATCTACGGGCTTTTGGATCTCTGCGCGGGGGTTCTCTCTGATAACCCGCTCTTTGTGGCCCTCAATTCCTACACCACCGGGCTTTCGCCGTCGGTGATGGCCTATCTGTTGGGCGTGACGGTGGGGAAGGGCCGGAAGGGAAGCGTTTTAGCCGACGAAATCGGGCTTCCGGTACGGGAATCGGGGCTGACGCTGCCCTGTGGCTCCACCGCCTTTTGGATGAGCGGGGAAATCGGGAAATAAATCAAAGCGGGAAGCCTGTAAACGGCTTTCCTATCCCTTTTGTTCAGGGCTTTTGGGAGAACCCCTCCCGAACCCGGAAAGGACGTTATGGAACGAAATATCAAAGCCGAGCGGCTTTTTTTTGAATATGTGGACGAGGAAAGCGGCAACCGCGTTCCCGTCCTCAAGGACCTGAACCTGCAAATCGGGCAGGGTGAGTTCGTGGCGGTCTTAGGCCACAACGGTTCCGGAAAATCGACGCTTGCGAAGCACTTTAACGCTGTGCTCCTGCCTACGACTGGAAAGGTCTTCGTCAACGGTATCGACACTTCCGACGAGGAGAAGCTCTTCGAAATCCGGCAGCACGTGGGCATGGTGTTCCAAAATCCCGACAACCAGATCGTCGCCACTATTGTAGAAGAGGACGTGGCCTTCGCGTTGGAGAACCTGGGCGTTGAGCCCCAAGAAATCCGCCGTCGGGTGGACGAAGCGTTAAAGCAGGTGGACATGTACGACTATAGAGAACATGCCCCCCATCAGCTCTCCGGCGGGCAGAAACAGCGGGTGGCCATCGCGGGGATCCTCGCCATGCGGCCCGACTGCATCGTCTTAGACGAGCCCACCGCCATGCTGGACCCCAAGGGGCGGCGGGAAGTGTTAAAAACCATCCGGGAGTTGAACCGTGATTTCGGTACCACCGTCGTCCTCATCACCCACTACATGGACGAGGCGGTCAAGGCCGACCGGGTGGTGGTCATGGACGACGGGAAAATCCTCTTAGACGGTACCCCCAAAGAGGTGTTTCCACAGGTGGAGCTTCTAAAATCCGTCGGTCTCGACGTGCCCCAGGTGACGGAGCTCATCTATGAACTGAAAAAAGAGGGGTTAGACCTCCCCGACGATGTGCTCACCGAGGACGAATGCGTAGAGGTGCTGAAAAAGCTCTTACAAACGGCGGGATAGGCGGCCTGGGGGCGGCAAGAAAGCGTTTTGGGACTGATTGAACGCATTCCCGGCGGCGAAGCCAAGCGAAAGGAAGAACGGAATTTGGTAATCAAGACGGAGAACCTGACCTACGTATACGGACAGGGAACCCCTTTTCAGAAAACAGCGGTGGACAACGTGAACCTGACCTTCGAGGGCGGCGAGATCATCGGCGTCATCGGCCATACCGGTTCCGGAAAATCCACTTTGATCCAGCATTTCAACGGACTTTTAAAACCTACCTCGGGGAAAATTACCTTGGACGGGGAGGACATCTGGGCGGATAAGTCAAAACTCCGGCAGGTGCGCTTCAACGTGGGGCTGGTGTTCCAGTACCCCGAGTATCAGCTCTTTGAGGAAACAGTGTATAAGGACATCGCCTTCGGACCAGGGAACATGGGCCTCTCCAAGGAAGAAATCGACAAACGAGTCCGCGAGGCCGCCCAGTTTGTGGGCCTTAAGGAAGAGCTTCTCGAAAAAAGCCCCTTCGAACTGTCCGGCGGGCAGAAACGCCGGGTGGCCATCGCCGGAGTCATTGCCATGGAGCCGAAGGTACTCATCTTGGACGAGCCCACCGCCGGCCTCGACCCTAAGGGGCGGAATAAAATCCTTGACCAGATCAAAGCCTACCACGAAAAGGTCCAAAATACCATCCTCTTAGTCTCCCACAGTATGGAGGACGTGGCAAACTACGCCGACAAGGTCCTCGTCATGAACGAGGCCAAGGTTTTCGCCTACGACACGGTAGAAAACGTCTTTGCCCGCAGCGACGAATTAAAAGCCATCCGGCTGGCGGTCCCTCAGGTGACGAACGTTTTCCACAAGCTCCGGGACGAGGGGCTGGACGTTCCTAAAAACGTCTACACCGTGGGCTACGCCAAGAAGAAGATTCTCAAGGCTTTGGAAGAGAAGGGGGTGTTCCCCCATGCTTAAAGACATCACTATCGGGCAGTATTTCCCAGGGCAATCGGTGGTTCACCGCTTGGACCCCCGGATGAAGATTCTCTTAACCATCGGCTACATCGTCCTCTTATTTCTGGCGAACCAGCCGCTGGGGTTCCTGTTGGCGGCCCTGCTGCTGGCAGTCTGCTATTGGGTGGCGAAAATCCCGGTGCGGATGATCGGCAAGAGCTTAAAACCCATCATCCCCATTTTGATTTTCACCGCCGTTTTAAACGTGTTTTTCATCTCCGGCGGCACTGAGCTCTTTCACTGGTGGATTTTTAGGCTCACCACCGGCGGGCTCTACACCGCCTTTACTATGGCGGTGCGTATTGTGCTGCTCATCGCGGGCAGTTCGCTTTTAACTTATACCACGTCGCCCATCACCCTGACCGACGCCATCGAGCGGCTCTTAAAGCCGTTGAAGGTAGTGAAATTTCCGGTTCACGAGTTGGCCATGATGATGTCCATCGCCCTGCGCTTCATCCCCACCCTCATTGAAGAGACCGACAAGATCATGTCGGCTCAGAAGGCCAGGGGAGCAGACTTAGAGAGCGGCGGTGTTATGCAGCGGGCCAAGGCACTGATTCCCATTCTCATTCCGCTGTTTATCTCGGCCTTCCGCCGGGCGGAGGAGTTAGCTCTCGCCATGGAATGCCGCTGTTACCACGGCGGTGAGGGCCGCACCCGGATGCGGCAACTCCATCTGAGCCTCCGGGACTGGGTTGCGGCGGCCGTTATGGCGGTGGGAATCGCCGCGGTAGTGCTGTTAAACCACTTTCTGCCGTTTGTGATTTAGTGTGAACAAAACGGAGGCTCCCATGACCGAATTCCACTTTGTATCCATGATTCCCGTTGAAAAAGGCTGGTCCGGAGACAAAAAATTTGAGGTCACCAAAGAGGACGGCTCTCAGTACCTCTTGCGGGTTTCTCCTGCGGAGCGGTACGAACGGGCCAAGGCCACCTTTCAGGTTATGGAACGGGTCGCCACCCTTTCAGTGCCCATGTCCCGACCTTTGGAGTTCGGCCTTTGTGATGAAGGGGCCTACACCCTCCAACTCTGGATCGACGGGGCCGACGCTGAGGAGGCGGTGCCCCTTCTGCCGGAAAGAAAGCAGTACGAGCTGGGGGTACAGTCAGGGGAAATTCTCCGGAAAATCCATTCGATTCCGGCACCACCGGACCAGGAGGACTGGTACGCCCGGTTCAGCCGGAAGGCCGACAGGAAAATCCAGATGTACCGGGAATGCCCCCTGAAAATCCACGGGGGAGAGGCGTTTATCCGATATATCGAGGAAAACCGGGAACTGCTTCGAAACCGTCCCCAGTGCTTCCAGCACGGGGATTACCACATCGGCAACATGATGCTCCAAAACGGCGCGCTTTTTATCATCGACTTCGACCGGTTCGATTATGGTGACCCATGGGAGGAATTTAACCGCATTGTCTGGTGCGGACAGGCGAGCCCACCCTTCGCTGCGGGACAGCTTTCCGGCTATTTTAACGGGGAGCCGCCTATAGCGTTTTTCAAGCTCCTGGCCCTTTACATCGCCAGCAATACCTTGTCCTCCATCCCTTGGGCGATTCCTTTTGGACAAAAGGAAGTCGATACCATGATGAAGCAGGCCGAGGACGTGTTGAGTTGGTTTGACAACATGGAAAACCCGGTTCCCACCTGGTACCGGGAATGGGGAGAAGAGCCGCTCCGGTAAATTAAGGCCGGAAAAACGATTTTCAGGGAGGAAAATATGCGAAAACTGCTGTTTGAAATGGCCTACGACGGCAGCCGCTACCACGGTTACCAGGTTCAACAAAACGCCCTCTCGGTGGCTCAAGTGGTGCAGGACGCCATAGAAACCGTCTTTAAAAAGCGGGAGGACATCGTGGGATGCTCTCGCACCGACGCGGGTGTCCACGCAAATCAGTATTTCTTTCACATGGAGACCAATTTGACGATTCCCACCGATGCGGCAGTCATTGCCTTAAACAACTGCCTGCCCGGGGACGTGGCCATCCTTTCCTGCAAAGAGGTGGAGGAGGATTTCCATGCCAGATACGATGTTTGCTGGAAGGAATACCTCTACAAAATCTGGAACAGCAAGGTGAAAAACCCTTTTCTGCAAAACCGGGCGAACCAGGTCAAATACCCCATCGACGCCGCACTGTTGGACCGCTGCGCCAAAGAATTCGTGGGAACCCACGACTTTCGCGGCTTTTGCAGCGCCGGGGCCAAACCCACCGATAACTATATTCGTACTATCTATCAGGCTGGTGTCCATAGAGAAGGGCACCTTATTGAATTTCGAGTTGCGGGGGACGGGTTTCTCTACAACATGGTGCGCATTATGGTCGGTACTTTGCTGCTGGCTTCCCAGGGAAAACTCAAAGAGGGGGATGTGACCCGCATCCTCGCCTCTCTCGACCGGGAACAGGCGGGGATTACAGCGGAAGCTTCAGGACTCTACCTCAATCGGGTCAGCTACACCCCATACGGGACGGAAGAGGCTAAAATATTTGTGTAAAGCAAAATAACTTTACAAAATTAAAAACGTCAATAAAGGGCCAAAACAGGCGCTTTTA
>CABUOE010000112.1 GCA_902493155.1 uncultured Eubacteriales bacterium | reverse complement strand
CCGGGCACGTAGAGGCCCACCCGTTCAAGGCCGCGGATACGCTGCCCTAAAATCACGCCGTTTTCCTTGGGGTCAATAAAACTCTGGTGTTTTTGCCGGTTGTGGAAATCGGCGATGTTCTCCTGGGCGTTTAAAAGCGCCGAGACGAAATTCTCGTCGGCGTTTGTTAAGGCGTCGTTGATTTCCTCCCGGGAAACCTCGATGGCGGGCGGCAGTTTGCCGTCGAATTTCAGGGTGTATTCGTTGACGGCTTTATCGCCGTTTACCCGGACGTTTTCGATGATTTCCGAGACAACGGCAGTCACCTTCCGGTCTACTTCCCCGCTGCGGGAGCGGAGCGCCCCGAGCAGGTTCCGCTCGTCTTTGCCGTTGGCGGTTACGATTGGCAGCATTTGTCTTCCTCCTTTATATCATGCGAAAATTACGTTAACGGTTCGCGCCCTTCTGAATGGCGTCGATGAGGGGTTCCAGCTCCTCCTTACGGAGCTTTAAGGACGCTGTATTGACGATGAGCCGGGCGGAAATATACGCCACGTCCTCCGCCACCTCTAGGCCGTTTTCCTTTAAGGTAGTGCCGGTTTCGACGATATCGACGATGCCGTCGGACAGACCCACCAGAGGGGCCAGCTCCACCGAGCCCTCGATCTTGATGATCTCGATGTCCATCCCCTTTTCGGCGAAATACTCCCTTGCCACATTGGGGTATTTTGTGGCGATAGTTTTGATGTTATAGCCACTGTAAAAGTCGGAGCCTTTTTTGACGGCCAGGGCGAATTTGCAGCGCCCAAACCCCAAATCGGCCACTTCGAAAAAGCTGCCGCCGTGCTCCATAATGGTATCCTTGCCGACGACGCCCAAATCGCAAACGCCGTGCTCCACATAGGTGATGACGTCGGCGGCCTTGGCCAGCACTACTTCAATGTTCTGGTCGGGGATCTGCAAAATCAGCTTTCTCCCCTTGTTGATAAGCTCGTTGCAGTCGTAGCCCAGCCTCTCAAATACCGCCACGGTGTCTTTTTCCAGTCTCCCTTTAGTCAGGGCGATGCGGATAGGTCTCAGTACGCTACTCATGCCTTCACCTCCACAATATCGTCCCGGACGATGTAAATCGTTTCAATGCCTTTCTGGATGGCATATCTTTTGGATTCCTCAAAGTCCTCGAACACCGAAAACTCCGCCCGGAAGCCCATTTCCGTCAGGCGCTTAACCTGGCTGAGGGCCTTGACTTCAAAGCCTTCCTCGGCGAAAACCAGCACGTCGGGGGGAAGCACCTCATCGGATGGGGATTTCATCACGCCGGCCACTGCGTCCACGTTGATGCCAAAGCCCACTGCGGGCAGATCCACGCCATAGTCGGAAAGGAGGCTGTCGTACCGGCCTCCCACCAGCGCGGTGGTGCCAAGGCCCTGAACATAGCCTTTAAAGACGATGCCGGTATAGTAATCGTTTCTCGTAACGATGCCCAAATCGAGGGAAATCTTGCCGCTGAGCCCCAATTTTTGCAAATCCTTGTAGAGACTTCTTAAATATTTGGTGGTTTCCAAAAGTTCCGGGCAGTCAAGAAGCTTTTTGGCCTTGTCAAAGACCTCTTCCCCGCCGAAGAGGGCAGGAAGCTGCTTCAAAGCGTTCGCCACTTCTTTGTTTTCCAGTTTATCCAACCGGTCGTTTAAGGCCGGATAGTTCTTTGACTCGATGAGGGCGCGAATCTCGTCCTTGTCAGAATCCGAGAGGTTAAGCTTTTGAATGAGGGTATTGAAAAAGCCGATGTGCCCGATTTCCAGCCGGAAATCGGAAAGGCCGCAGCTTTCGAGGGCCTCCACAGCGGTGGCGATGACTTCCAAATCGGTACGACGGGTGCTGGAACCGATAAGCTCGATGCCCGCCTGCACCGTTTCATCGCTGCGGCCGCTTAACGCCGGGTTGATGGCGTAGACACTCTGGTTATAGAAAAGCCGGAAAGGCAAAGTATGTCCTTTCAGCCGCGTTGCCGCCAGCCGCGCAATTGGCATGGTCAGGTCGGGCCGGACGGTGAGGATGCGCCCTTTTAAGTCGGTGAGCTTATACATCCGCTCCTGAGGAATGCCGTGCTCCGGCGAATTAAACACGTCGTAAAATTCCAGTCCCGGCGTCACCACTTCGGAGTAGCCCCGGGAGAGGAACACTTTTTTGATGTTCTGCTCCGCCTTGCGGCGGGCGATGCAATCCTCAAAGAGGGTATCACGAGTGCCCTCGGGTGTAATCAGCCTGTTCTTCATCATAAGCCAAGTAACCTTCCTCTACAGCGTTTTAAAAGCAAATTTCTTGCGGATGCGCCACTCTTGAGCTGTGCATCTCTTCAAATTTGTCGCTTTAGTATGCTAATATGGTAACACGCCACAGCGCATCTGTCAATAAATTTTACTGCCGCTTTAAAATTTCGGAAAACCATCCGATTTTTTTCCACAAACTGAAACGGCCGTTAGGCAATCTGCCTCAGAAAAACATCATCTGGCTGGTTTTGGGCAGGCCCTCCAAAGCGCCTGCCCCTTCCAGCATCTCGATGACTGCCCTAGACACGCCGGAACGGGTCTGCACCTCGTCCACCGAGATGTAATCCCCCTGTTCCCCCGCTTCCTGTAGTCCTTTGGCCGCCGCTTCTCCCAAGCCTTTGAGGGCAGTGAAAGGAAGCCTGATTTTGCCGTCTTCGAGCAGGTATTTCGTCGCGTGGGATTTATACAGGTCCACCGGCAGGAACTCATAGCCCCGGCAGAGCATCTCGTTGATAATCATCAGGGTGTTGTAAACGTCCTCTTCCTTGACGCTGCGGTCCATGTCTTTGAGCTGCATCAGCCGCGCCCGGCAGGCCGCTTTGCCAGCCACCGCCGTATCGGCTTCCAAATCGCCGCCCCGGACGGTGAAAAACGCCGCATAATATTCCAGCGGGTAGTAAACCTTGTACCAACCGAGGCGAATAGCCGCAATGACGTAAGCCGCCGCGTGGGCCTTGGGGAACATGTACTTGATTTTAAAGCAGCTATCCACATACCACTGGGGCACGTCGTGGTCCAGCATATCCTGCACCATCTCGTCGGTGAGGAGCTTGGGCGCCTTGCCCTTACGGGTGATCTCCATGATCTTAAAGGCAAGCTTCGGTTCCAGCCCCTTGTGGAGCAGATAGGTCATAATGCTGTCACGAGTACCGATTACTTCGGAAATGGTACAGGTTTTGTTATCGATCAGGTCTTTCGCGTTTCCGAGCCAAACGTCAGTGCCGTGGGACAGGCCGGAAATCTGCAAAAGGTCAGCAAAGGTCTTGGGCTGGGCCTCCTCCAGCATGCCGCGGACGAACGGCGTACCCATCTCCGGCAGGGAGAGGGTCCCGGTATTGCTGAAAATCTCGTCAGGAGTAACGCCCAACGCCTCGGTGGAGGTAAAGAGGCTGATGACCTTTTTGTCGGACATGGAAACCTCCATCACCTTGATGCCGGTCAGATCCTCGATGTGCTTATAAAGGGTCGGAACATCGTGCCCCAGCTCGTCCAGCTTTAAGATGGTGTCGTGGAGGGAGTGGAAGTCGAAGTGGGTGGTCAGAATGTCGGAATCTGCCTTATCGGCCGGGTGCTGAATAGGACAGAAGTCGTAAACTTCGTACTCCGACGGGATGACGACCATGCCGCCGGGATGCTGGCCGGTGGTGCGCTTGACACCCTCGCAGCCTTTTGCAAGCCGCAGCTCCTCCGCCTTGTGGATGACTTCCCCGTTCCTGCATGTAGTTGAGCACAAATCCGTAGGCGGTTTTTTCCGCCACCGTCGAGATGGTGCCTGCTTTAAACACGTGGTCGGAGCCGAAGAGCTCCTCGGTGTATTTGTGGACGTAGCTTTGATACTCGCCGGAGAAGTTAAGGTCAATATCAGGCTCTTTGTCGCCGTCGAACCCGAGGAAAGTCTCGAATGGGATGTCATGGCCGTCTTGGTTGAGTTTGGCGCCGCAGTTCGGACAGGTTCTCTCTGGCAAATCAAATCCAGAACCGTACTCGCCTTTGGTGTAAAATTCGCTCCATTTACAGTTTGGGCAGACATAGTGGGGCGCCAGAGGGTTTACTTCTGAAATACCGGCCATGTTCGCCACAAAAGACGACCCTACCGAACCACGGGAACCGACTAAATACCCATGCTCTTCCGAGTAGTACACCAGCTTTTGGGCGATCATGTAAAGCACCGCAAAGCCGTGTTTGATAATAGAAGTGAGCTCCCTGTCCAGTCGGTCTTTGACCAGATCCGGCACCGGGTCGCCGTAAATTTTCTTCGCCCGCTCCCAGGTGATCCGCTGCAGATCCTCATCGGACCCCTCGATGTTGGGCGGAAACGTCCCCTTCGGGATAGGCCGCACGTCGGGGTCGATCATGTCGGCAATCTTCCCCGGGTTCTCCACCACCACTTCATAGGCCTTTTGTTCGCCCAGGTACTCGAATTCCTTGAGCATTTCCTCGGTGGTGCGCAGATAGAGAGGCGGCTGCTGGTCGGCGTCCTTAAACTTCATGCCGGCCATCAAAATGGAACGGAAGATGGCGTCGCCGGGATTGAGAAAATGGACGTCGCAGGTGGCGACGACGGGTTTACCCAGCTTCTCGCCGATAGCCACAATGGTCTTGTTGAAGTCCTGAAGCTGTTCGACACTGGACGCCTGTCCGTTTGTCAACATAAACTGGTTATTGCCGATGGGCTGGATTTCCAGGTAATCGTAAAAGGATGCGATGTCGCAGAGCTCGTCGAAACTTTTGCCCTCGACAATGGCCCGGAACAGCTCCCCAGCCTCACAGGCGCTGCCGATTAAAAGTCCTTCCCGATACTTCATGATTTCCGACTTGGGAGTGCGGGGCCGACGAAAATAATACTTCACATGGGCGAAGGAAACAAGCCGGTAGAGGTTTTTCAGTCCGGTTTTATTTTTGACCAGAATGATCTGGTGATAGGTCTTTAATTGTTTCGGGTCGCCGCCGCTCATGGCGGTGTTGATGCCGGAAATGGCGTGGATGTCCTTCTCCGACTCCATCTGCTCCATCATTTTAAGGAAGATGTTGCCCAGCACCTCAGCGTCGTCGCAGGCCCGGTGATGATGGAATTCCGGCAGTTCCAGATGCTTTGCAATGATATCCAGCTTGAATTTAGAAAGCTCCGGATAAAGGTTTCTCGCCAGCACCAAAGTGTCGATAGAGGTATAGGGGAACTCTTTGCCGCAGCGTTCCGCTGCCACCCGCATGAAGCCCATGTCAAAGGAAGCGTTGTGGGCGATGAGGGGCCGATCCCCGGCAAACTCCATAAACTGCTCTAAAGCCTCCGCTTCCAGCGGCGCGTCGGCCACCATGGCGTCGGTAATGCTTGTCAGCTCGGTAATTTTGGGCGGGATGGGCCTCTCCGGGTTCACAAAGGTGTCGAACCGGTCAGTGATTTGGCCGTTTTGGATCAGCACCGCGCCGATTTCAGTGAGCCTATCGTTTTTGGCCGAAAGGCCGGTGGTTTCTACGTCAAAAACGACAAATTCCCCTGTAAAGCTTTCGTCTTTACTGCCGTGAACCGCCGCCACACAGTCGTTTACAAAGTAGTCCTCCACCCCGTAGATGACCTTGAAATCGCCGCCGTCCTTACGGATGCCCTCGACGCAGTTCATGGCGTCGGGATAGGCCTGCACTACTCCGTGGTCGGTGATAGCGATAGCTTTGTGCCCCCAGCGGTAGGCGGTTTTAATAATTTCGGTCACGTCGCTGACGCCGTCCATTGAGGACATCTTGGTGTGGCAGTGGAGTTCTACTCGCTTCACCTTAGCGTCGTCAGTTTTCGGGATTTTCTTCACCGTCATAATGTCGTAGGGTTTTATGGAAATCTCCCGGTCATACTTGTCGTCCACCACGTCACCCCGGACAAGGATCGTCGTCCCCTTGGAAAGGCAGTCATACTTATCCTGTTTTTTCACGTCGTCGATAATTTTCATGGTGTTCGACGAGGTGTAGTCGGTGAAGTTGTAGGTTAAAATCACCTTGGTGCCGTCTCTGGTCACTCTCATATCGGTGGCAAAGATGTCGCCCCAGACCACCACATTGCCGCTCATGGAGTTGATCTCATTTAAAGGAACTGGCTTCTGGGTGATTTTTTTGCCCTTTATGAGCATAGCCCCTTCGTTTTGAAACTGCATGTCGGCGAAATTGATAGTAACGGGGATCGGATCCTTGACGCCGGAATCCCGCCGGTAACCGCCGTTTCCGCCTCCGTTTCCGCCGTAGGGCGGCCGATCGCCGTTGCTGGGCCGGGGGGCGGGTGCAGGCGGGGCCTCTCTGATGACGATGGGCGGCGGCTCGGGGAAATCTGCCTCGGTGATCATCTCAACCCCCTCGAAGGACACGATAATTTTCCGGGTAAACCGCTCGAAAACAAGCCGCTCGATCTGTTTGTCCGCCCCCGCCTGCATAAGGATATTCTTACCGCCGTTTTTCAGGGAAATGTGGAGCACTTCCCCGTCAAACTGAGCATCTGCGTTATCCAGAAAGCCGTTGACCACGCCGCAGACGCTCTTCAACTCTGTAATCAGCTCGGGGAAATAAGAAACGTCGAACAAAGTGGGCAGGTATTTTAAGGTAAAGCGGACGCTGTTAAGCCCTGCCTTTTGGGCAATCGCCCGCTGGCAGTCCCTGATGTGATCCACCTTGATAACGCTCCCGTTTTTCATCACAGTGGAGATGGTGCGGGCACCCGGATCGGCATCTAAGCGCAGCATCTCACAGTCCTTGAAAATCGAGGTGTAAGGTTCCTCTATGTAGTCGCCGAACACGGCGAGAAAGTTCTTTTCCGTCACTGGTGCTTGTCCCCTTTATTCAAATATAGCTTCCATAAGGGGCATCGGCCCCGTCATTCAACAAACGACTGGGGCATTAGCCCCAAGCTTTCGTGGAGATACGATTCCCCACTGAAAGCTTGGATGTTCCCGCCGCCTAAAAAGGCGGGGAATATCCGTCGCAGTTACAGCTTTTCAATTTCCTTCATTAGCTCGTCCAAAATATCCTCTTCCGGCACTTTCCGAAGAATTTCTCCCTTCTTGAAAAGCACGCCGCAGCCTACCCCTCCCGCGATGCCGATGTCGGCTTCTTTCGCCTCGCCGGGCCCGTTGACGACGCAGCCCATGACCGCTACCCTGATGGGTTTCTGCACTGATTGAAGCCGCTCCTCCACCTGATTTGCCAGGGAAATGAGGTCGATCCTCGTCCGCCCACAGGTGGGACAGGAG
>CABUOE010000111.1 GCA_902493155.1 uncultured Eubacteriales bacterium | reverse complement strand
AAAAATAAGTCCAGCCTACGGACTTATCCTCTGATTCCTTTTTTAAAGGAGCGGTTGTTGGAGGCAAGAGAACAACAGGAAGAAAACCGCAAGCTCTGCGGCCGCGCTTACAACAAAGAAAACTTGGGTTATGTCTGCGTCGATGTAATCGGCAATCTGATTAAGCCTAATTATGTGTCTTCGACTTTTGGGAAATTGCTTGAGAAACATAATATGAGGCATATTCGTTTCCATGATCTCCGCCATACCTGTGCCTCTCTCCTGCTTGCAAACGGAGTACCAATGGAACAGGTAAAGGAATGGTTGGGTCACAGTGAAATTTCAACGACGGTGGATATTTATGGGCATCTCCAATATGCAACAAAAAAGCAATCCGCCGCGGCCATTGAGCAGGATATTGTGACCCCCATGGTGCAAAATTTGTCGGCGGATGCACCATAAAAGAAATGAGGTCTACCAGCTTTTTGCTGACAGACCTCATGGCGGAGATGGAGAGATTCGAACTCTCGCGCCGGTTTTGAGCCGACCTACCGCATTTCGAGTGCGGACCCTTCAACCGCTTGGGTACATCTCCAAATTTGTGTTATATCCCCAGTCCCGACCTACCGACCAATTCAGCCGGTGGAAATCGGGAAGAACAACAGGATAGAACAAGCAACATTATTCAATTTGAATTCGGCAGGAACCCGCATGGTTCCAAGGGTTTCAGCCGTTTGGCACTCCGCATAGAAACCGGATTTCGAATCCGGACCCTTCAACCACTTGGGTACACCTCCACAGAACACAGACCGGTCCCGGTCTGTCGCCCAGACGAAAGAAGCCGCAGGCCGACGGAGGGGCCTCTGTTTCAGATACACGCCAAACGATCCGGGCGGAAGATTCGCTTATTAAAGATACCAAAAAAGCAGAGAGAAATCAAGAGGGGAGGGGAAAGAAATAAAAATTGTTCCTTCTCAGCCTCCGTGGGATTGACACGATGTGGGAAAATAAGGTATGCTAAAACAACAGAACAAACTAGAAACGAGGGACAGGAGGGGCTGCGGATGGAGATGCAGGATATGCTGGCTGACCGGCTCAAGCAGAAGCGGGCGCTCTCTCACGCATCCCTGGAGGAATATTCGAAGGAGCTGGGGATCAGCAAGAGCGCGCTGCAAAAATACGAGGCCGGGACCGGAAATCCTACCCTAGCCACGGTGCAGACAATAGCGGACCACCTTCACGAGAGCCCGGCCCAGCTGCTGGGGATGTACAGCGAAGAAGAGATGGAGGCTGCGGGCCTGATGTTCCGGACCCTGGAGTGGTCCATGGGGCTTTCGGAGGGGAGCCGCAGGGAGCTGGCGGTGCTGTTCCGGGAACTGAGCCGTTTCCTGAGCGGCGAGCTGGGAGGGGCTCCCGGGCCCCCAAAAGAGCGGAAGGAAGAGCGATGACCTCTGGGTGACGCTCCCCTGCCACGGCAGGACCTGAACGGAAACCGAGAAAATTGGTGAACTGCTATCCCTCAATTTTTACCAGGTCATAGCTGGATTTACTGCCGTCACCTCGACTGGAGGAGCTGCGGCACGATACAGCAGGCAGGTCCATCATAGATGAGAGGGGGGCTGCTTCGCGGCCCCCCTTGATGATTTCAACGTCAGGCCTGGTCATACCATCAATGGAGCGATTTTGACAGTTTCAAGGAGTTTTGAATCAATGGTAAGAGTGCTTTTGTCTGCCACGGCAGTATCTTGAAAAGTCCCGAAAAAGCCTGATGTACCAATGATTATGCGGCTCGAAAAGGTGCTTACTGCACCACGACTACACCATTTTTGAAAGAGCCTTGGATGACACTAAAATTTAGCAACCGTGAAACAGATGGCGTGACAATTTAAAAACCAAGCAATGCAATTAGGTTTGGTACATTTAAAAATGAAACCGGTTCCATCTTTGAGAAAACTCAGACGGAGCCGGTTTTGTATTTTTTTTGACTGTTTCCTGTAATTATGAACCCGTCAAGTTCGTACCTGACTCCTCATTCGCAATATTAGGTAAACGTGTTCTCCATTCTTTGAGCCATTTTAGAGTTTTTTCGGCTCCAGGATGGAGCTGGGCATATTTAGCAAGCAGGAACAGCTGCCACTTTGCTCGTATATAAGCGTAATGCCACTTATCGTATGCATAGTTTTTCAGTTCCGGCTCCGCTGCCCGTTCAAAGGTTCTCCAATCCACAAGTTTCCCTAATATCTGTTTTTCTACCTCACCCCCGTATAACTGCTCGGCGCTGGTCAGATACAGATCAACGGCCGTTTTCAGATTTCTTTCATATTTGGAATCAATTAAGTACTTTTGAATACCCTCCACGGCTTTTTGAAGCACAGCGTCCCGGATGGTTGAGTCTTCAATATATCGGGAAAGATCCAGTTGTAAACTGCACTGTGAGCATTGTTCATTGTCGTACAACCAAAACAACGCCGTGTTCCGTTCTTGCTCCGAACAGTGCAAAAGATCGGCTGCCAGGAGCGATAACAATTGTTGGTATAACTGCTCCCATTGCTCCCTCGCATCGGCGTCCAAGGTATGTTTCGTACGTGTAAAGAAAGTAATTTGACTTAAAAAATAGGCGGTCTGTAACGATCTTTTTTGCGGAGTTAGTTGCGCCAAAGTGTCCAAAACCTGCTTGTTGGACAGTTTTCCATCTCTGAATAGGGAAAACATCCATTGCGCACACAAGAGTTGGGTATACAATAGTTTTGACTTCGAAGCAGACAGGAAAAGCCGTTCTGACCAGGGATAAAACGACATGTGAGCCGCCAAAATATCGAACATCAGCGGTGATCTACTGTTATCCAATAGCAAAAGGAACGCCGCAGGATCCAACTTTAACATTAGGCGATAGCTTCCATGAAACCACCCGTTTTCCCGATACCAAATATGTCCTGCCTGATCGAATAGAATATCAAAACCTGCTCTGCTTACTGTTGCCCGATCATGAAGCAAGGCCCATAACGTGTATTCCGGCGCGTTGATGCCTCTTTGGTCATGCACCATACGCCGCTCTTTTTCTTCGGCAAAATCAGAAAACCACATTAGAAACTCATCTGCAGCTCCATCTATATTTTTTAAGGTTTCTGCAACATCTTCAATTGACCATCGAAACACATTCGAGCATAGCTCTCCCAAGACTCGGCAAACGCCCTCTTTATCCTGTCCCCAATGATTCCATACTTCCGTAACCGCTACAGACAGGTTCTCCTTTGGAATCGTGTTTCTGCCATTCTCACAATATTCTGTCCCCAGCCACTCTTTCAAAGGTGATGGAGATAACTTCTTTTTATCTTGGGCCGTCGGTTTCACTGTAGAATCATACAGAACATCACAAATAATGCGCTCTTTTGGCGGTTTCTTTTCTTGGAGCTTAGCATCAAACATCTGAGTCAAATATTCGCATACTTCCAGAGCTACCTCATGCTCCAGCGGTGCAATGACAAAGGGGTAGTTCTGTCCCATCTTGTTCAAAGAATTGCTCAACAGAAATCCGTCAATATGTTGGTCATTATGGAACCGCAGCAAATACCGATCATGAAACACCGGTTTGTTCCCTCGCCTCAAATTGCGCACTGACAGCCGGCCATGGAGCAATTTTGCATTGCTAAACAGGAATTTTTCATACTCTTTGCAAATATCGGATGCTTTCCCTGTATCCGGGTCAGTCATCCCAAGGCAGGTAATAATGTCAAGCTGCAGATTCGTGCGTGGTATTCTAGTCAATAATTTTTCTGCAGCTGAGACTGAAAAATATGGATCTGCAAGAATGACTCTGTCCACAGTACTATCCGCCAGATACTTACGTATTTTTAGAAAACTATCAATTTCTCCATCTTTTCCTGTATTCGGAATAAACGCTCCCAAACAACGTGTTTTCCGATAATCGGTTAAAAGCCTCCTTCCTGTTTCCAATGAGGTGTCAATTTCTGTGTGAAAGCTGCTTTTAACTGAAACCGTACGATCGGTTGTAACCCGATCAACTTTTTCTATTTTTTCTTCGATCTCTCTTTTTCGGTTGGAAGCTGACTGAAGTAATTTCTTTGTCCAAGCATCTCTGACATGATACGAAGACGAGTCAAAATTCATCTCCAGATTTACTCCAAGCATCATTGATAAATCACGGGCGAAAAGCAACTCTCCGGTTTCACCATCCCATATCTGTACTACTACCCTGCTCATAGATTCCTTGGCCGTGAACTCCACAGAACTCTCCTCCGCAGGCAGCAGTTTTGTCTGATTGATCAGCCACCGCTTACGATGTTCTGCAGCGCAATTTACCACCAATTCTCGGGAAAACACCTCTGTTTTTTGAATCGTTACTTTCTTTAATTCCAACTCCTTATGTGTCAAGATCTTAAAACCTGTGCCCAATGGAGCTGACTGATAGTGTTCAAAGTTTCCGAAGCGATGCCCCTGCGAAGAAAAATCAATGCCGCATTCCTCTTGGCACCACTGTATTAAGTCCTGGACATCTCGGTACAGTTCCTTACCATCTGTCCCAAATGAATGGAGGATTTCCTGAAATAGTGCTTCCTTTTGCACATTCCACAATTCCTTCAGATATGCGTATTCCACAACCGGACCATGCTGCCTTGAATGCGTATCATTGACCAGTACCATGGGCCTGATAACTAATTGGGGAGATTTCATCGTTATCTTCGCCATAGACAGAGTGCTTTCCTGTGTGAGGCTTTTCTCAAAGATTTCCGCTTCATGAAAAGGTAAAATGGCTGTAAGAACACTTTGGTGTTTTTTTGATATCTCTCTCTGCTTCCATGTCAAAAAAGGCTGGTTTGTTGGGGAACTGAATCCGTAAAGAAGAACTTCCCCCCCAGCAGTAGAAAACAAAAGTAATTTAATAAAGCGATTTTCTCCTTGCATTTTTTCATCTCCGTTCTCTTTCGGATAGCCATGTACAATACTTTCTTTCTACGACATTATAACATAGATCTCCATGACACCCATTACTACATCCTCCCTTCCAGAAACGAAATTCACCATTTTTTGAGAGCCTTGCTATGACAATCCCAATATGGCAGATTTAAGAGAAGCGGAAATATCTTTCTAATGTAAAATGTTCCCGCTGGCGCTAACAGACAAAAAGATGCCGGGGCAGCCTTGGAAAAGGTTGCCTCGGTATCTTTTCACATATTTTGTGCTTTATAGTTTTCGCCCCATGTCCACATGGCGTCCAGAATGGGCTTCAGACTTTTTCCCAAGGCTGTCAGGCTGTACTCCACCCGCGGCGGAACTTCGGCATATACTTTGCGGCTAACCAGCCCTTTTTCTTCCATATCCCGCAGCTGGGCGGTGAGAACTTTCTGGGAAACGCTGCCGATGGACTTTTTGAGTTCTCCGAACCGCTTTGTTCCCGGCATGAGGTCGCGCAGGATCAGGACTTTCCATTTATCACCAATCAGCATAAGCGTTGTTTCTACCGGACAGGCAGGTAATTCTTTCACTTGCTGCATAATACCACTCCTTTCCAATAGTTTCTTTTTGGTAACTATAGCACAATAAAGTGCTTACTTTACAATAGATACTTACGGAATTATTATAATTTCGCAAGATAAAAATTGCAATCCCCAAAACCCAAATTCCAATCAGGAGGTATTTATGATGAATGACGTCGTAAAGTTTTTGCAGGAAAATCCCGTGCAGTATCTGGCCACGGTTGGCCGTGATGGTAAGGCCAAGTGCCGCCCCTTCATGTTTTCCGGCGAGATGGACGGCAAGCTATGGTTTTGCACCAACAACCAGAAGGACGTCTACAAGGATATGCAGGCCAACCCTAACATCGAGATTTCTGTTTCCAGCCCGGCTTATGCGTGGATTCGTCTGAACGGCGAGGCCGTTTTCGAGAATAATATGGCCGCCAAGGAGATGTGCATCCGGAACCCCATCGTCAAGGGGCAGTACGGCGAGGCCACCAACCCCATCTTTGAAGTGTTTTATTTGAAAGATGTCCATGCAGTAATCGCTGACTTTTCCGGCAATCCGCCCAAGGAGTACGACCTGTAAGTATCGTGCACACGGTTCCCCCCGGATAAATCTAGGGGAACCTCTTGATTTTGAGAGGCTTCTTATGCAGACAAAAGAGTATCTGGAATACATTGTGGATCATATCCACTCTACCGTTTTTGCCACCGTGGACAGCCAAGGGCGGCCCGTCACCTGTGCCATCGACCTCATGGACTATGATGAAAACAGCCTCTACTTTCTGACAGCAAAGGGCAAGAACTTTTATGACCGGCTAAAAGCTAACGAAAATATTGCCTTCACCGCCATGAAGGGAGAAGATACCCTTTCCTGCGTGGCGGTGTCCGTACAGGGCAAGGCAAAGGAGATCGGGCCGGACAGGCTGCCCGACTTGTTCCGTAAAAATCCCTATATGGAGAAGATTTATCCTGATGTGCGCTCCCACAGCGCGCTCACAGTATTCAAAATTTACGAGGGAACCGGAGAATGGTTTGACCTCTCCAAACTTCCTATTGAACGGGCCAGCTTCTTTTTCGGCGGAGCACAGGCAAAAGAAACCGGCTATTTTGTGACGGACAAATGTATTGGCTGCAAGCTGTGTTATTCCAAATGTCCGCAGAAGTGTATCGACATTTCAAGAAAGCCTGTGGTTATTCGGCAAGAACACTGTCTGCATTGCGGAAATTGCTTTGAAATATGCCCTGCAAGGGCAATTGAACGGAGATAAGATGATGACGCAGGACGAGCGATTGATTTTTCTGCTCCGCGATCTGCTGGCAGAACGAAAAGAATATGAAGATATCCCGGTGCCGGATTCTCTCTCGGAAAAGCGGCGGCTTTTGCGCAGCCTGATGAATGTGCGTCCGCCCGTCCCGGTCCGTGAGGATTTCTTGCGGGTGCAGGACGCTTACCTTGTGGATCGTCTCGCGGAGCGGGGCATGACAAGGCTGAAAGACCTGACGCCGGTGCGTCCCGGCTTATATCTCTGGCAGGGAGATATCACTACGCTGGCAGTGGATGCCATCGTCAACGCGGCCAACAGCCAGATGCTGGGCTGCTTCGTTCCTTGTCACGGCTGCATCGACAACGCTATCCACACCTATGCAGGGGTGCAGCTCCGCTTGGAGTGTGCCCGACTCATGACCGGACAGGAGGAAGAACCTACCGGCAACGCAAAAATCACAAAAGCTTACAACCTGCCCTGCCGCTATATACTGCATACCGTCGGTCCGATAATTAGTGGAGCCGTCACACAGGCAAACCGGGAACTGCTGGCCAGCTGCTACCGCACCTGTTTGGAGCTGGCGGAATCCAACG
>CABUOE010000110.1 GCA_902493155.1 uncultured Eubacteriales bacterium | reverse complement strand
ACAAATGGTACTACGTCGGCTCCGATGGCGCCATGTACGCAAACCGCCGCACCCCCGACGGATACTGGGTCAATTCCTCCGGTGTGTGGGTGAAATAACAACCTTTTCCCCATCCTACTATGCACAAAAGTCCCCGGCTAGAGCCGGGGACTTTTTCATCTCAGAAAATAATTTACTATTTCGTTTCGCCCAGTTTCAATTGCTGCTCTACTCTTTCCTGCCGCTTCCGCTCCAGCAGTTTGTTGATGCGGTGGACAGGATTTAAGAGGTTGCTGATGGACTGGTCGTGATTCAGGTTGTCCACGATGTAGGCGATGTACTTGGACATATCCACTTCCCGGTACCACTCCCGTTGGCGAAGCTCAGGGGTGCGGTAGATGAGGTTTGTGGTAAACACCTTGGTGATAAAGCCTTTTTCGTAAGCCTCGTCAAATTTATGGAGCCCATCGGTAAAGAGGCCGAAGGTGGTGCAGACAAAAATCCGGTTAGCGCCTTTGGCTTTCAGCTTCTCGGCAATATCCAGCACCGATTCGCCGGAGGAAATCATATCGTCTACGATGATAAGGTCTTTGCCCTCGGTATCAGAGCCCAAAAATTCGTGGGCGACGATGGGATTGCGGCCGTTGACAATGACCGAATAGTCCCTTCTCTTATAGAACATGCCCAAGTCTACGCCCAAAACCGAAGAGTAGTACATACATCTGGACATACCGCCCTCGTCAGGGGAAATGATCATCACATGTTCCCGGTCGATTTCGATGTCGGGAATGGTGTTGACCAGCGCTTTCAAGAATTGATAGGTGGGCTGAACGTTTTCGAAGCCCTTCAGCGGAATGGAATTCTGTACACGGGCGTCGTGAGCGTCAAAGGTAATCAGATTGTCGACGCCCATATTGGCCAGTTCCTGAAGCATCAAAGCACAGTCCAGCGATTCTCTGGACGAACGCTTATGCTGGCGGCCTTCATAAAGCATGGGCATGATGACGTTGATACGCCGCGCCTTGCCGCTGGCCGAAGCGATAACGCGCTTCAGATCCTGATAGTGATCGTCCGGGCTCATGGGCACTTCCTGGCCGTACATTTTGTATTTGACGCCGTAGTTGAAGCAGTCTACCAAGATGAACAGGTCGTGGCCGCGGACCGATTCCTTGAGGGTTCCTTTCGCTTCACCGGTTCCAAACCGGGGGCACTCCGCCTTGAGTTGGTAGCTGTCGCGGCAGTAGCCGATAAAGTCTCCGTCGCTCATCAGCTCGCCGTGACGTTCGCTCCGCCATTCAGCAAGATACTTGTCCACCTTGCCTACTACGTCGTCACAGCCTTTCATTCCGACCAAGCTCAGCATCCCTACAGGTATGGACACTTCGTGAATAGAATCCATGTAAGCATTCCCCTTCCATTTTCAGACGTATTTTGCCAGTAACGTACTGTTTCTACATCATATTATAACGATTTGTACATGATTTTGCAAATTTTTCTGCATAGGAAAAAAACGTATTTTTGGAAAGGCTTTTGGGCATTTTGCTTTATTTTGGCAAAAACAAGACAATTTTTTTACCTATTGACCGCGCAAGGTGTTATTCGGCATACAAATGTCTTTCATAAAAGGACGTCACTCTGCTTTCAAGGTTTTCAGTTCGTCTTCCAAATCGAGGGCTGCCGTGTGGAACCCATTCTGATAAGTTTCACCGCCTACAAAGGCCTTTTCCAGCTCGACAAGGCCCATCTGGTAGCTGCTGCTGCCAAAGTCCGCCGGTTCCACTGTTATAGTCAGCTCATAGACCGGGCCGTTGAAGTTGAGAACCGTTCCGGCGAAGTTAATGCTCCAGTCCAGTACCGGGTAGCCGTCCAGCTGCCCGTCGATTTCGCTCTTTTCGTAGATGTAGTCGGAGTCCACCTTCTGGAAAAACTCCTGCAAGGTCGCCTGCTCCTCCACGGAGTAAATCTGGGACAAAACGGGGTGTTCCGAGACAGTGAGCTGACTGAGCCAGACCGCGTGGTTTCCGGCGGTTTTTTCCAGCTGTTCCGGCGGGCCAAACTGCTTGAATTCCTCTTCCAACTCGGGCACAAGATCCAGGTGCTCAGCAACAATCACGGCATTCACGAGCTTGCTGTCTTTATCCCACTGGAAGGAAAAACTCTTGTAGCTGTTCGCTTCATTGTCCTTGAGAAGTCCGGAAGCCAGGTGGCTTCCCGTAGTAAGTTCATAGCCTTTTGCTTCCGCAGCGGCGATAATAGCTTCTTTTTCGCCGTTCAGGGTTTTATCGGCAGCGGTTTTGTCGGCGTAAAGGTCAGGCAGGATAGAATAGAAGATTTTTTCCTTGTCCAGCTGAAGACCGGTTTCCTGGAAATTGCTGAGACTGGGGCTGTCCTTTTCCTCGCTGGGATTTTCCAGCAGAGTTTTGGCGTTTAAATCATCGGCGATACTATATTTTTCGGCAGTGTCCACAACCGACTGCAGTTCGGTTTTCAGGGTTTCTGCGTCTTCGTAGTGGAGCTTATCCAAAGTAGCGAACAATTGGAGCAAATCATCGGCACGGTCATCGGGTTTGAGCGTCTCAAATGCCTTCTTCGCTTCCCCGCTGAGTTCGTAGGAATCTGTTTTTCCAGTATTGGAAGAACAGGAGGAAAGGCTCAATACCAGAGCGGATGCCAGAATGAGAGATATGGTTTTTTTCATGGTCAAACTTCCTTTCTGTAATCGGATACTTTTATCATACCGGGATTATCCTTTGGTGTCAACGGTAATCCTTCATATTTTTCCACCAAATGGCCTTTGACGGACGGGGCGTTCTGTTTTATAATGAATATAATGAAACAAAACTGGTCGAATGAAAAGGAGAATGGCCTATGAAGATTGCCGTACTATTCGCATCAAACCGCCACGGCGGAAAGCACGAGGAAATCAAGCAGATGCTTCTCTCCCTCCCCTTGCCCCACGAGTATGATTTTATCGAGATGGCGGACTATGAGATCACCCACTGCAAACAGGACTGTCCGGGATGCGTGATAAAATCAGAACATCGGTGTCTGTTCGGCGACGATTTCGAGGAAATTCAGGCGAGGCTCGTCTCCGCTGATAGGAACATGATCGTCGTCCCCGCTTATTGTCCGTATCCGTCAAAATTTACGGCGCTCATGGAAAAGCTGTTAGGCTCCTGCTATCTCACGGAAAATAAGCCCCTAAAGAACAAGCCAACCTCTATCTTTTGTTACTGTTCCTGCAAAATTGTGGACGATACGGGGTTGAAAATCCTGTGGCAGAAATATTTGATGGATGATGGGTACTCTTTTACAGAGCCGAATTATCCTTTCCTGAACCCCGCGTTCGACGAGGAATTGAACGAACGGTTCGACCGGGACATCACGCAGTACATCCGCGATTTTATGCTGACCGCCGGAAATCCGGATTTTGTCCAATAAAATCAAGAAACCATTTTCCGAACCCTTTATACTAATAGTGGAGTTGATGAGATGAACAAGGGGTCTTTCGGGAATTTCTCGGCGAAACGCCGCTGGAATACGTCAAAAAGATCCGGCTCACCGACAGCGTGAGAAAGCTGTGGGAAAAAGGAGCCTCCGTTTTAGAAATTGCGCTGGATTCCGGCTTCGACAGCCACGAGGGCTACATGCGGGCCTTTGCCCGCTCCTTTGACGTAACCCCCAGCAGCTACCGGAAAAAACCTGTGGCCGTCCCGCTCTTTATTCAGTATCCCGTCACCCACTACTATAACCATCTTCATCCAGAGGAGGAAAACAAAATGGAAACAAAAGAACTGCTCTGCATGGTCACTCCGGTGGAACGCCCCAAACGCAAGCTTATGTTTCTGCGTTCAGTAAACGCTTCCGATTACTGGTCCTTCTGTCAGGAAAAAGGCTGCGACTGGAATGGGCTTTTGGACAGCATCCCCGAAAAATTCGACACCGCCGCTATTTTGGAGCTTCCGCCTTTCCTGCAAAAAGCCGGCTTCTCCCCTGTGGCCGCCGGAGTGGAGCTTCCCGCCGATTACGACGGCAAAATCCCCGAAGGCTATGAACTCGCAGACCTTCCCCCTTGTACCCTACTCTATTTTCAGACCGAGCCCTTTGAGCGCGAGGAGGATTTTGGCATGGCCATCGGCTGCGCCTTCCGGGCGGCAGAGCGGTACGATTACGAAAAGTTCGGCTATGAGCGGGCGCCCGACGCCGCCCCTTTCTTTAACTTTGGCGCAGAGGCGGCAAAAGGCGCAGCCATTGCCGTACCGGTGCGGAAGCGGTAACGAAAGCTCAAAACCCGAACCTCTTATGACAAGAAGTTCGGGTTTTGAGCTTTCCTATTTCGCCACAATGGGGTAAATGGGCTTGCTGAAAATATTGTAGGCCCTCGCGATGGAATTCCAGGTGAAATTGTCCACTGCCCCAGTCTCCGGCAGACCGGACTTTTCCTGGACTTTCTTGACGGCGGCCTCGGTGTCGTCCTCGTAGCGGCCCGACAAAGTCACAGGAGGGATGTTGTGGAAGTGGTTGCCTAAGCTGATGAGCATCAGCTGGAGAAAATAGACCTTTTCTCCGGAGGCCCCCGGCCCCACTTTGAAATCCGGCGACGGGTAGGCCTGCACACAGACCGGCTGGGCCGTTTCGGCAGCAACCTGAAGGTACTCCCGATAGATGGCGTCCCAGGTCGCTTCGTCAACGACGCCGGTCTGGGGCAGGCTATAGGCGGCCTGAAACGCCTTGACGGTATCAGTGGTCTCAGGGCCAAAAATGCCGTCAGGTATGATCAATGGAATGTTGTTGCGAAAACGGGAAATGGTGCGCAGATAGTTTTGCAGCTCCATTACGTTTTCCTGATGATTGTCGCGGGCATATGGCATGTTTCATGCACCTCCATCTTATTCAGCGGGCCTTTCAGTCAACTCGTAACCCGGGAACTGGCCCTCCTGTTTGACCTGGCCCATTCGCACATCTTCATACAGGCTGGCGATTGCATCCCAGGTTTCAGCGCCGACAATACCGTCCACTGGCAGGCCCATCATCGACTGGAAGATGCGGACGGCGTTTTTAGTTTCCTCGCCGAACACTCCCGTGACAGGAATCTGCGGAATGGCCGGAAAAGCTCCCGACAGGAAGGACAGGTAGGTCTGGAGCTCCACGACTGCCTCCCCGCTGCTCCCTTGGCGCAGCGGCGTGCCGGGATAAGTGGCGGGGCCCTTACCCAGGTAGTTTGCCGGCAGAACGTTCAAGACTCCCTGGTAAGCCCGCCAAATTTCATCCCAGGTTCGATCTCCCACGATTCCATCAGGCGGCAGGCCGTAGGACTTCTGGAAAGCGATAACCGCCCGTTTGGTCTCCTTGCCGAATACTCCGTCCACGTTAATGGGCGGCACTTCTTCGTTGAAGTTGGCCACCATGCCCAACAAAAACTGCAGATTCCGTACCTTGTCGCCGGTATCTCCTTCTTTTATGGCGTCGGGGTACTGTTTGGAGAGCTCGCCCAGGGTGATTCCCTCGGAATCCAGCTCCGCCAAACGCTTTACCGACACATAGAGATAAGATAGCTTATACCAGGTGGCCTTTCCCACGATGCCGTCCTGTGTGAGGCCGAACACACGTTGGAACGCCTTGACGGCGGACTCAGTTTTGGGGCCGAAAATACCGTCCACCGGGTAGATTTTCGGGATAGCGGGATAGTTGGTGGAAATCCGGTTGAGGCGCACCTGCAGCGTCCGCACATCGTTGCCGGTGGAGCCCCGCTGCAGGGGCGTACCGCTGTAGGAGCCGGTTATCAGGTCTACAGGGGCGTTAAAGACGATGTCGATGTTGTTGCCGTAATAATACTGTAACATTTCGTATGGAGTGTAACCCTGCCGCGCCAAATCTACCGTTCCCCACTGAGACAGACCATTGCAGGTGACGGTAGTGCCGTTGCAGAACTGGGCGAACAGCGGCTCCACAAAACCCTGTCGGCGGATGTAGTCATTAAACAGCTCGTCGACGATGGTGGAGACGCTTTGGAAGATATCGCGGCCGTGGATGTACTTTTGGTCGAATTGGGTGGAGTTTGTGATGTCGAAATCATAGCCCCGGCTCCGATACCATTCGGTATAGATGCGATTTAAAGCAAAGGTCACCTGGACGTAGATATTGGCTCTGAGCGAATTATTGGGCCAGGTGGGGTAAATCTCGCTGGAGGCCACGTTTTTGATATAATCGGGAAAAGTGACTGTTACGTTCTGGGCGTAGGCGTCGGGCCTTCCCAGGTGAACGGTAATGTATCGGGGAATATAGGGAACTCCGGTCATTTGCCTCACGCTCCTTTCTTACAGTTCAGCCGGTTCGCTTTCACGAACCACCTTTTCCCGAATAAATTTTTCGTTTTCGGGGATGGGGATCATCTCCACAGGCTGGATAGAGGCTTCCCCTCCAAAAACGGGGACGTTTATATTCTCAACGGTATAGTAGCCGGGAGCATCCACCTGAATGCTGTAACTGGCGTAAGGATGTTCGTAGCCGGGAGACTGTGTCCACTCTCTGGGAGGGGCCGGAACGCCTCGGGGCACCGTTTCCCCGCTGATTCCGGTACTGGTGAAGAAATGGAGCACCGGCCGGCCCTCGAAGACCCGGCTGATGGTCACATCGGCGTCCGGAACGGGCAGTCCCTGCCGGGCGGTGTAAGCGTAGACGGTGATAGTGGCCTCATCCGATTCCCAGTCCTCCTGTTCCCGGACGGGGTAATCCGATTCGGTCTGGTAGACACCGTTTGGCTGAACGGTGCTCTCCTGCCCCGATACGGCGGCTTGCGGCCGTTCTGAGGGCGCTGACAGGGCTTGCATGTCGTTCTCTGGCATGGAAGGCATCTCCTGCCCGCTGGAAAAGGCGTTGGGCAGGTTGCCGACAGTACTGTCAGGCGCAGGTCTGTTCATTCCGGTGGCGCTCAGGCGGCTCATAAGCTCCGAGTTGCGGAAATTCTCGATTCCGGGGGCGGATCTGGAGGCCGCTTCCTCGTTCAAAAGCCGGGAAGCCGCCTCCAGATCCCGCATCAGTTGGGGTGAGACCGCCGCACCGTTGGGCGAAACCTCCATGCCGTCGTTGCCGGAACGGAGCACTGAGGGAGTGACAAAAACATCAGGATTTACCGGCGGCGTGTTGGCCGTCCGATTCTGCTCTATTCCAGGATTTGCCTGATCTTCCGAGGCAACCCGCGCGATATTCTGTTCCCGGAGGGACACTTCCGATTGCCGCCCCCGGGGATTCCGGGGCAGCGGATGGCTGGTGGGCGTGTTGGGGTCGGTAGCCGTCAGGTCGGCGTACTGGGGAACTCGGGTCCGGGCCGGGATCTCGGAGCTTTCCGGACTGGCAGG
>CABUOE010000109.1 GCA_902493155.1 uncultured Eubacteriales bacterium | reverse complement strand
ATCAGACCTTTCCAAACAGATTTTTCTCAGAGGGGAAACTCTTTTGAGCTCCCCCTCCGAAAATTTTATGAAACCGGCGCAGGCAAGGGGGAACAAGCCCACGCCGGAGGGGGAAAGCAAAACTTACCACCACTTGATGAGCTCGGTCACCTGGTTTCGCAGGTCGATAAACTCCGGGTCGGTGACGACTCTAGGCCGGGGCAGCGGATTTTCGATCCGCTCCTTAATGGTGGTGGGCTTGTTGGTGAGGACGAGGATGTTTTCGCTTAAATACACCGCTTCCTCGATGTTGTGAGTGATAAAGATAACAGTGGTGCCGGTCTGTTTCCAGAGTTTTATCAGCTCGTCCTCCAGGCGGAACCGCAGCTCTACATCCAACTGGCCGTAGGGCTCGTCCATTAACAGCAGCTCCGGCTTGGTGGCGAAGGCCCGGGCGATGACCACCCGCTGGATCATACTGGTGGACAGCTCCACCGGGTAATAATCCTTGTATTTGGTGAGGCCCACTGTTTCCAGCACCTCATCCACCTCTTTTTTCACTATATCCTTGGGAGTGTGCTTGACGTTGAGGCCGAAGGCCACGTTCTGCTCCACCGTCAGCCAGGGCATGGCGGAATATTCCTGAAAAATATAGGCAATGTTATGCTTTTTCAGGTTCACCGGCTCGTTGTTTACGAGGATTTCGCCGGAGGTGGGAGTGTAAAGCTTGGTGATGCAGTTTAGAAAAGTGGTTTTGCCGCAGCCAGTGGGTCCGACGATACAGAGAAATTCCCCTTTTTTCACCTCGAAGGAAATGTCGTCCAAAACCTTCAAATCCCCAAAGCACTTGGTCATATGGTCCACTTTAACCTTAATCTCGTTCATAAATCCGCCTCCTTTACTGCGCCTTGTCTACGACGGCGGAGATTTCCTCCCGCAGCCGCAGAAATTCAGGGTCTACATAGTTGCGGGGACGGGGCAGGTCGATGGTAAATTCCTGTTTTACCGTGGTGGGACAGTTGGTCATGACCACGATGCGGTCGGCGAGATACACCGCCTCCTCGATGTTGTTTGTCACAAAAACCACAGTGCGCTTTTCCTGCTCCCAGATCCGGACAAGTTCCTCCTGCATCAGGTAGCGGGTCTGGGCGTCCAGATGACCAAAGGGCTCGTCCATGAACATAACAACCGGTTCGTTGCAGTAGGCCCGGGCGATGCCGACACGCTGCTGCATCCCTCCCGATAGCTTGGCGGGCAGAGCATTTTCAAAGCCTTCAAGCCCCACTAACTTGATGTAGTGCATGGCCCGCTCCCGCCGATCTTTTTTTGGAACGCCCTGGCTTTTGGGGCCGTATTCCACATTTCCCATAACGGTGAGCCAGGGAAATAGGGCCGTCGTCTGGTAGACGACTCCCCGGTCGGGGCCAGGGTCCTCCACCTTTTTGCCGCCCACCGTCACCTGGCCCGCGGTGGCTTTCTCCAGCCCCGCCATGCAGTTGATAAGCGTCGTCTTGCCGCACTGGCCAGGCCCAAACAGCACTACCAGCTCGTTTTCAGTTATTTTCAGGTTGACGTTTCCGATAACGTCCACTTTTCCCCGTTCCGTTTCAAAGCTTTTTTGCAGGTTCTCGCAGACGATGACGTCTTTTACTTGCCTCTCTCGCTCCATGAACATACCCTCGCTTCCAAAGTTCTCATAATAATGGCCAGGACGAATCCTACAATGCCTACTGCCAGAATACCTACTAAAATTTGCAGAGAGTTGTTGGAATCCTGGGCGGAAATGATGGTCCACCCCACTCCCTCCGACGAACGGACCATCTCGGCCGCAACCACAGTGGCCCAGGCGGTGCCCAGCGCTACCTGAAGCCCCGCAAAGATGTAGGGAGCCGAAGCAGGCAGTACGATGGAGGTGAAAATCCGCCGGTCGTTTGCGCCCAACATTTTAGCAGCTCCCACGAGGACTGGATCGACGGATTTGGCTCCATCGTAGGCGTTGATGGTGATAATGCAGAAGGCAGCTAAAAAAATCAGAAAATATTTGGTGGTTTCCCCCAGTCCGAACCACAGAATCGCCAGCGGAATCCAGGCGATGGGCGGGATGGGACGGACGATTTCGATAATGGGCTTAAAGATTGCTTCGACAAGGGGATACCAGCCCATGGTGACGCCTAAAGTGACACCCAGAACTGCCGCGATAAGGAAGCCGGTCAACACTCGAGACAAGCTCCACAGGATATGCCCCAAAATGGTCTGAGTGCCGATTGGTTCTGCAAAACTCAGAAAGAATTTTTGGATGACTTCGATGGGACCGGGCAGGATTTTCCCGAGATCTGTCCCATTTGTGCCAAAGTGCCAAATCAGCAGGAAAACGAAAATCGAAAGGACTGCACAAGCGGCTTTCTGCCATTTGGCTGCGTTTTTGAAGCGGTTGTTTACACTCATTTGACCCTCGCTCCTTTCACCACTTTCTTTTCAATCATCGATAAAATCCAGCCGAGTAGCGCCCCGATAGCACCGATGGCAACCATGCCGGCTATAATGACATCGGGCCGATACATTCCTCTCGCCTGCTGGATCATAAAGCCCAGGCCTTTGGTGGAGGCTAAAAGCTCCGCCGCCACGATGGTGGTCCAGGCAGCGCCTAAGGCGACCCGGATACCTGTCATGACAAAGGGCAGGCTTGTGGGAATGGCGATGCGCACGAGCATCTGGAAATTGCTGGCCCCAAAGGTCTGTCCCACCCACAGGTGAACGTCCTTGGTCTGCCGGATGCCGGTATAGGAATTGAGGACGCAGGGCACAAAGGCCGCCAAAAACACTACGACCACCTTGCTAAAGAGCCCGATGCCGAAGAGGATAATCATCAAGGGAATCCAGGCGATGCCGGGGATGGGGCGCAGCAGGTCAAAAATCGGCCGTACGAACAGGTCTACAGGCTTGTACCAGGCCATGAGAATCCCCAAAGGCGTTCCTATAACAACTCCCATTAAGTAACCGGACAGAGCCACCTGCAAACTGGCTCCGATGTGTTCAAACATGGTTCCGTTGTCAGGGCGGGGGTCAGTGAGCTTTGTTACAAAAGTTTTGAGCACGGTGACGGGACTTGGGAGCGTCTGAGGGGACGCCCAATGAAATACATCGGTTGCAAGCCACCATAAAAGCAGGAACCCCACTACCGAGGCTATTGATATGAGGGTATATTTTAAGGGCTTTTTCTTTTTTTTCATATCCGTTACCCTTTCCTTTCAAAATTAAGTGCCAAAAGAAAACATTGAAATGATATTTCTCTTCAAAACGACAGGTTTTATCCTATTTTTCCGAAAAAAACTCCACACCAGACACTTCTGTGAGGTGCACATTGGTGTGGAGTTTTCAAAGGAGTTTTTCGCCGGCATCAGCAGGCAGAGTGCGGCCGTTCAAATGCCAGCATTATGAAAAAGTCTTAGTTGGAGGGCAGCGTCACTTTGACTCCGGTTGCTTCTTCCAGCAAAGACGCATCCAGAGATTTGGAAACATTGGGCTGGTTTTGGTCGGTAAGTTTACCGATGCCCAGCAGGAACTGGGAAACTGGCTCCATGCATTCCGCATAGATGTAATCGCTCTTTTTGAGCCAATCGCTGGTGATAAACAGGCGGTCCTCGATCTCGTGATTCATATTTTCATCGGTGAATTCCTGACCGTTTTCATGGAATTTGTCCATGCAGTAATCGAAGCGGAGCTGGTCGTCTCCCGCCAGCTCGTCCATAGCGCGGACGAGGACTTTCAAGAATTTCACCACTTCTTCCCGGCGATTTTCCACCACTTCGGTCCGGGCGAAGCAGCCGTCCACCAGACCCACGTTAGTGGCCTCCTCAAAGGAAGCGACCTTGACAAGCCCCTGGCTCGGCGCATCGTAGGTGAAGGGGATGGTGGAGGAAATCAGGTCGCCCTCTCCGGCTAAAAATGCCTGATAGGCGGGCGCAAACTCCATATGTACCTGTTCCACATCTTGGTCGCTCAAACCGAATTGACTGATATAGCCTTCGGTGGCGAACTGGGCAGAGGTGCCAAGAGGCCCTAAAATCTTAGCGCCCTTGAGAGTATCGGCGCTGCCCAGCATGTCGGGATGGTCGGAAATGTTGCCCTTCTGCTGGGCGATGGGACTGTCGGCCCGAGCAAACAGGCCCATGCCGCCGGTGGTGTTAATGTCGGCGATCCATTTACAGTCACCGTTTGCCAAAGAATAGATAGTGGCGAAGCCGGAACAGCCGATATCGATCTGCTTGGCGGCGATGGCCTCATTGAGGGGGGCGCCAGTTGGGAAAACGATGATGTTTACATCCAGTCCCTCTTCAGCAAAATACCCTTTGTCCATGGCATATTGGGCGGGGATGCCGACTGTGGTGACGATGACACCTACATTCAGCGTATCGTATTTCGGAGTTTCGCCGGAACTGCTTTGACCGCTGCCAGAGGGGTCTCCGCCGCTGCCAGAGCCATTATTGCTGCCGCAGCCTGTCAGAGCGGCTCCCATCAATGCACACGCAGTTAGACAACAAGCCAGCCGTTTTAGAAGATTGCTTTTCATAAATTCACCTTTCCTTTCTGATGGGGGCGGATGCTGTCCGTACCCCACTTGCCTCTATTTTGTCCGAGAGGCTTTTCTTGTTGTCATTATGCACTGTTTTTTTACACATTCCTATTAGTTATTTGACGTAAAATACTATTTTGTTGACTTTTCACCCTTCATCTGGTAGCGCATCTCGTTGGGGGTAACGCCATGCTGCTTTTTGAAGACGAGGGAAAAATAGCTGACATTTGGTATCCCCACTTGGTCAGCAATGGTACCCACCCGCAGGTTGGTGTTCTGCAGCAGCTTGACCGCCTGACTGAGCCTCAGACGCAGCAGATATTCAGAAAAATTCACTCCCACCTCTTTTTTGAACCGCCTGCTGAAATACTCGTTGTTGAGGTACACTGCTCCTGCCACATCCTGCAAAGAAAGGTCCTCGGCATAATGGGCCCGGATGTACTCAAGGGCCGCGGAAACATTTTCGGAATACCGGGGCATTCGTTCCATGAGGGCTCCGCTAAAGCGGTTCAGCTCTTTACATAGGCCATCCATGGTGGCCGCCTTTTCGATGTTTCCGGCGAAGTCCTCACCCATCTCCGGTGCGGAGCGGACGATGTCCAGCAAAAGTTCCTTGAGAAAGGACACCCCTACCTGACCGCCCCGCACCCGGGCAAGGATATCCTTCACTGCGTCGGCGTAAACAGGATAATTTCGTTCTCCTACGGCGGTGATGGCGGCATTTCGCAGGGACAGAAGGTCCTGGCGCAGGGAATCCGGGTCCCACCGCAGATTCCCCCGCATGAAAGTCGTTCCGTCGTAAAACCTCCGATCCGCGTCTGCGATGGCCTCAAGAAATGCCTGTTTCAGGGACGATGGATCATGGTGAAGGCCGCTCACTCCCACCGTTCCGTCACTGAGCCGTTCCAGATGATCCTTAAAGGTCTGTACCTGTTTGGAAATCTCCAACTCACTGCCCGACAAGTTGACACCTCCAAGCAGCACCGCCCTCCGTCTGTCCAAGGTAAAGACGGAGGGATGACTGAGCCAAGGCGGCAGATTCAGTTCCAGCCGGTTTAACAGCTTATTCCCATACTGAAACACGATAGCAAAATATTGGGTTTCCGGCTGTACACCGTGGAGTTTCAGGTCTTCTGGATCCACCCGCGTTATCCCCTTGTCGGCGATGATTTCCCGCAAAAGCTGAGCCGCGCCGATGTATCCGATAATACGCCCGTCCATCTCCGCCTGCCGTTTCCGGTCAGCCACCTTCATGAGGAGCTGCTTCATCGTGACAGGGTCCAGCTCACTTTTGAGGACATAGTCGGCACAACCGCCTTTGAGGGCTGTGCGGGCGTAATGAAAGTCGTCGTGGCAGGTAAGTATAACCGTTTCCAGCCGAGGGTGACGTTTGCGTACTTCACTTAACAGCTCAAGCCCGTCCATCCCCGGCATGGTAATATCGCAGAGCAGCAGCTCCGCCTCCCCATCTCTCAGATATTCGAGGACCTTGTCTGCCCGGGCGAAACAGCCCGCAAGTTCAAATTCCGGCCCCGCTTCCTGAATGCAGTAAGAGATATACTCCCGGATGGGAGCTTCGTCGTCAACGATTAGGATCTTCATAGTTTTGTTCCTCCCTCTCCGGGGACGATTCCCCCCTTTGAAAAACCGAAAGGCCTCGTTTGCCTCCGATTTTGATGCGGACTGTGGTTCCTATACCCTGTTCGCTCAACACTTCCACGTCGGATTCCTCTCCGAAAACATAGCGGATCCGACTTCGCACATTCCTCAGCCCCACGTGATTAAAACGGTATTTCCGGCTGTCGTCCGGCGCCCAGAGCTTATCCACAGCGTCCGGGCTCATACCCTCACCGTTGTCCTCCACTTCGATGTGGATTTCCCCACCTGTGGAAAGGGCCCGCACCAAAATTTTACCGTCTCCGTCCCGGTCGGCGATGCCGTGGAAGATGGCGTTTTCCACCACCGGCTGCAAAATAAACTGGGGCAGATGCCCCTTCAGCAGCTCTTCCTCTGCCTGGATCTCAAAGGCAAAGTCGTTTCCGTAACGGAAACTCATCAAATCGATGTAATGGCGGAGATGGTCGATTTCCTCCCCCAGGGTATGCCCGTCGGAATCAGGCGTGACTGGCATTTTCAGAAGTTTTAAAAAGGCGTTGAGCATTTTTATCGACTGGTCATATTTTCCCATAACCACCAGGCTTTTGATGTTCAAAAGGGTGTTGTGAAGAAAATGCGGGTTGATCTGGGCCTGTAAAAAGTCAAATTCCAGATTACGGCGTTCTGCCTCCTGCTTTTTGATATTTTCGATGAGCCGCAGGATGTGCCGGGTCATCTTGTTGTAGGAAAGGCTCAGGGCCTGTATCTCAAAATACTGGTTTTGTACCGGCATGGGCGCGAAATTGTCGTCCTGCCCGAACTCCAACATTTCCTGGGACAGCCTTGTGAGCGGATTTGTGATATGCCGCGCCGCCAAAAAGCTAATGCCTGCCGCCAGGAGGATTCCCCCCAGCACCGTCAGGGCGCCGAACAGAAAGATGTTCCGGTAAAAGTGGACGACGTTTGAGACTTTCAGCTCTTCGACGATGGTCCAGCCGGACTGCACATTCGTATAACTGGAAACGATGGTCAAATCGCCCCGCAGACTGCGGATGCTGTAGTCGTTTTTCTTGACGGCGCTCTCGATGCTGCCCATGTGGTACAAGGTAAATCCAATGAGGGCAGGGTTTGAGTGACTGACAACGATGCCGTTTTCGTCCAGAATAAAAATCTGGTTTCCCTCCCGCAGAAGGCTCGAATAATTGCGGTAGACCATCTCATGAGCGGTGTTGCAGATCACTGCTCCTACGAT
>CABUOE010000108.1 GCA_902493155.1 uncultured Eubacteriales bacterium | reverse complement strand
ATTATCTGTAAAAGTTTGTTGTTACCTTTCAAATAAAGCAATTTGATACATTTTTTGATTTCTCGCTTGACAAAATCATATTCTTCATTTATAATAAAATTATAATTATTCTAAATTAGGTGGTTCTATGGAAAATTTGAAAGAAATTCTTAAACAGAACGGAATTCAGGTGACGCAGCAGCGCCTTGTTGTCCTTCGGGTTTTAAAAGAGCTGAATACCCACGTCACGGTGGACGATGTTCTGGCGGCTCTCAAAGAGCGAAACATCAACCTGACTGTTGCAACCGCCTACAACATCTTAAACACCTTTGAAAAGAAAAACATCATCATGAAAGTCAACACCGCAGGGGAACCGGTGATCTATGATGTCAACACCTACGATCACATCCATGTCTGTGACTGCGAAACCCGCGAAGTGCAGGATTACGACGATGAGGAACTTCTGAAAATGATCAACGATTACTTCGAGAAGCATCCCATCGAAGGCGTCGAATTAAAACGGGTAGATGTGAACATCATTGGTTCTATCAAACACTGACTGTTTTATCCCGTTTGGGATGAAAAATATTGACATTTAAGGAGGATATTGACATGAATTTAAAAGGTTCTAAAACAGAAGCGAACCTGCAGGCCGCATTTGCAGGTGAGTCTCAGGCGAGAAACAAATACACTTATTATGCATCCAAAGCGAAAAAAGACGGTTATGTTCAGATTGCCGCCCTCTTCGAAGAGACCGCCAACAATGAAAAAGAGCATGCAAAGATCTGGTTCAAACTGCTGCACGATGGTATTCCTGACACTGCTACCAATTTAAAAGACGCTGCCGCTGGTGAAAACTATGAGTGGACCGACATGTATGCCACATTCGCAAAAGAGGCCAAGGAAGAAGGATTCGATCACATTGCTTACCTGTTCGAAGAAGTGGCAAAAATTGAAAAAGAGCACGAAGAGAGATACTTAAAACTTCTCGCCAACGTGGAAAACGGCTTGGTCTTTTCAAAAGACGGGGACACCATTTGGCAGTGCTCCAACTGCGGCCATATTGTCATCGGCAAAAAAGCTCCCGAAGTTTGCCCCGTTTGTGCTCATCCCCAGGCTTACTTCCAGGTCCGTGCTGAAAACTATTAAGAAGCATCAAAAAACCCGCAGCCTGTTTCGGCCAGCGGGTTTTTATTTTTCCAGGCAGTGGACAAATCAGGCGGCTTTTACCATACTGGAAATAGAACGATTCCGGTAAGGAGGCTTTTCCATGAAAAAATCCAATGCCACCCTTCTGTCGATGATCTGTCTGCTGGCGGGCATTATCCTTGGCTTCCTCATTGCTCCCGCCCAGGGAGGAATCGGCAACACCACACATAACAATTATAAGTTTTCAGATTCACAAGAAGAAAATGAAACGGAATGAAAACCGACCCGTCTAGATAGACGGGCCGATTTTTATTGACTAAAATATCTCTCATCAAAATGCTGCAATGACTAGGTGGTTTAAAAATTTCTTACAAAATTTTCAAATATTTTTGACAGGATGAAACAAATCCTACTTTTCTTTACACTATATTAACAAGAAAACCAAATGAAAGGAGGCTTGCTCCATGACAAGCTTACAACACAAAGGTCGCTTGGCAGCAGTTATTCTCGCCGCGGTGATCCTTTGCGCGGGATGTGATTCCTCTTCTCCCACAGTCGGGGCGGGCCTTCCCGTGGAACCGCTGAACAGCGCCTCTGCTCAAACGCAGACAGCAGTTCCCGCAACTAACGAACGACTTCCGGTTATTCCCCAGGCCGCCGCTTCGGAATGCGTTTCCCTTTTGCCGGAACAGCCCATCTATAACGACGACACCGCCCGCATCCTCGCTTATCAGATTACCCAATACTGCGGCCCGGACGGCGTTTCGGTATCGGAATTCAGCGACAGCGTTCCCCTTGACTACTCTACAGCGCTCAAAACGGCCCTTTATCACACAGGAGCTGTACTGCTTCCCCTCGAATACAGCGCAAAAGCGGGAGAGTACGCCTGCCCCGCTTACCCTGACCACGAGCTTTTTCGTCTGTTTTTGCTGCAAAGTGCCCCCTGTGAATTCTTTTACCGGGACGACGCCATGGCAAAGGTAGAGGAACTCTTCGGTGAAGACTTTCTTCCCGCCTCTCAAGAAGTCCTCAATCCCTTCCCCTTTACCTATTACACTAAGGAAGAAGTCTTCGCAAAGTCCATTGAAGAACCGTCCGATACGAGCTTCTGCCCGGTGATTCTGTCCTGGAGGGAAAGCGGCAAACGCATTTGTGTCACTGCTCTGATGGGAAACACCCAGGGAGCTGACTGCCCCATCACAGTGGGCGGCATTGTCTGCACAGCGGAAAACATTGAGTCCTTAAAAGCGCAGAATCCGCTTCACTCTTTTACTTTTGAACAGCAGGCTGACGGCAGGCTTGTGCTGAAAGGTTACCAAGTAGTTTCTTTTGTCCCTAAAGACGTATAACCCTTCTGGCGCCGTCTTTCATGAATAGGAACCCCCCGGCAAAGTCCTTTGCTACTAGCAAGCGCGTCTCGTCACGCAAGTACGGTCTGTCAATTGCGAGAGCTTCTTACTTGCTACCCGTAAACGGGTTTAGAAATTTCCCATTGTCAGCTGTTCTCCCGCCTTATCCTCTTCCAACTGACGTTTGATGTACTCCTGTATCTTCTGTGTATTCTTTCCCGTTGTATCTACATATGCGTTAAGCTATTTATGTCGTTCATTTCGAATGTCCTCCTTTTGTTGTTCCTTGCAGTTGCCAGACCGCAAGCCTATTTTACAACAAAAGGAGTTCTTTTTTCTATATCATCGCCATTAGCCTTCTTTTGAACCACTCGCCTTGCGAGTGGTTTCCTGTATACAACGATACCCCCTGATGTAGTTATTATCCTACACCAGGGGGTATTTTGTCTATTGTCCGTTTTTACTGGTTCTGTTCATTAAGAAATCCCCGCCGCATTTTTTATCCTGGCTCTTCATAGATTTCCATTAAACAATCTACTTTTGGGAAAAATGGTCATCATTCAGGCACCTTAAAACTTTAATTTTGTTTTTTTTTTCGTTAAATATTATTTGATTTTTTCCAGAAAGTGTGCTAGACTACAAATATTGGAAAAAATAAAATAGATTGAACCAAAGCTTTTTGATAGCCGGCATATAATAGGCATGGCATAAAAAATATCCCTCCTGTTCACTTTTCCGCGTAGACAGAGGGCTTTACCAGTTTGGCCGCACGCGGCGGCAGAATGGAGATTATATGGCAAGACTTTTCGGAACAGACGGCGTCAGAGGCGTCGCGGGAACAGAATTGACGGCGCAGACGTGTTTTGACATCGGAAGGGCGGCGGCCACGGTACTGACCACCCAGGGCAAAAGTAAACCCCGCATCCTCATTGGGCGGGACACCCGCATTTCCGGTGACATGATCGAGGCGGCGCTGATCGCGGGTTTTACCTCCATCGGCGCAGTGGCCATTCCCCTCGGCGTTTTGCCCACTCCTGCCTTGGCCTATCTGACCCGGGAATACAAAGCCGATGCCAGTGCCATGATTTCCGCCTCCCATAACCCTATGGAGTATAACGGCATCAAATTTTTTAACGCAAACGGCTACAAGCTGGACGATGAACTGGAGGATAAGATCGAAGCCATTGTCCGCGGCGCCCTGCACACCCTAGATTTACCCAATGGAGCCGATATCGGCACCATCGACCACATCGACACCGCGCTGGATGACTACATCAGCTACACCCTTACTACAGTGGACACCCGTTTAGACGGCATCAAGGCGGCGGTGGACTGCGGCAACGGCGCCGCTTCCTTTACTGCTCCCTTCGCCCTTCGGAAGCTGGGCGTCGACTGCACCATCATAAACGATCAGCCCAACGGCCTCAACATCAACGCGGGCTGCGGCTCCACCCATATCGAGGAGGTCACTCGCCTTGTCAAAGAGACTGGCGCCGATATCGGATTTGCCTTCGACGGCGATGCCGACCGCCTGATGGCAGTGGACGAACTGGGAAATCTTATCGACGGGGACCGGGTGCTGTCCATCTGTGGCAACTACCTGAAAAGTCAGGGAAAACTCAAAAAAGACACCATCGTCGCCACTGTCATGAGCAACCTGGGGCTATTTAAAATGGGAGAGGCAAACGGAATCACCATTAAAAAGACTAAAGTCGGAGATCGCTACGTGCTGGAAAAAATGTTGAAAGACGGCTACGTTTTAGGCGGCGAACAGTCCGGCCACGTGATTTTTTTGGAACACAATACCACCGGCGACGGCCTCATCACAGTGCTGCAACTGCTTTCTGTCATGAAGCACACCGGCAAAAAGTTGTCGGAGCTGGCTTCCATTATGACGGTGATGCCACAGGTCACCGTCAACGTCACCATCGACAACGAACGCAAATATGAATATATCGACGACGTGGAAATCATGGATGTCATCCACCAGGTGGAACGGGTCTTTGAGGACAATGGCCGGGTGCTGGTGCGCCCCTCCGGAACCGAACCCATGATCCGCATTATGATCGAAGGACAGGATCTGCCCCTCATGAAAGAAAAAGCTGAACTCATCGCCGACATTATGAAGCGCAACCTTGGTGCGTAAGGCGGTTTTTGCACACGACTTCTCCTACCAGCATTTTTGTGCTGCCAGTCGGTGCAAAATACAAAAAGTCAAAATATAGGCGGATGAACTTTCATCGCCTATATTTTGCAACCGGTCAAAAAGAAAACCTTTTTGACCGGTTTATTTTTTGTCCGTACCGGAAAGGATTTGTCACTTTGCAGAAGGCGGAACAACGGAAGTTTGTCCCCCCTTTTGTTTCAACCGGCTGCCTCTATTCACAGAAACAGGCAAAGAGCCGTCTGGTTAAAATTCCAGGCGGCTCTTTGTCCGTTTTAACAGCTACATTCCTCTCAGCTGGAAGATTTTTTTGTTTTCTCCTCTTTGTCTTTTAATCGGATACAGCTGGCTTGATATTTTGTCCCCTTATGGTAGGCGAGGCAAGTTTCACAGTCGCCGTGACGGGGGCATTTCACCCGTTTGCAGGGACAGTGCTTTTTTCCATTCGCTGGCATATAACTTCCTTTCTATTATGATGAAACATTCTCTACAAGTAGCAGGATTCCCTCAAAATCCCCTCGGGAATACCCCTGTTTAACGGGGATATGAAAGAGCGGTATTTCTGTCTTTTCAAACAGTTTGTCCACAAATTCATCTCTCCTGCGGCGGTCCTGCCGCAAATGGCTTTTATCGTCCAGCTCGACGGCGCAGACCACCTCCATATTGTCCGGCCGGCACAAAACAAAATCCACATGCTTGCGGGAAATCCAATTGAAGTACTTCCTCCATTCCCGTCCCACTCCCTTTTCCACGCAGACCAGTTCCTTGATACCCACCTTTGGGCAGATGGTGAGCTGTCCCTCCAGATAATGCTGCATAGCACAATAAAAGGAGTGCTCCGCCGGGCTTAAAAACTCTTTCTGCTTCTTATAAGGGAGCTTTCCGTTGGGGTTGGGTTTTTCCGGATGTTTCCGGATAAGCCCGGCAATATACACCGCTGCTGCCGCTGTTAAAATCCAAATCAACAGATAATAGACAGGCTCCATAACTTCAATCTCCTTCTGTCTTTTCCATTAGTATAGGAAATTTGCTGCTTGCTGTCAATAAATCTGCCTTTTAGGATATACCTGCATTTGTATATTATTCATTATATACAAATATTATACAACAATATTGCATAATAGGCCGTGGATTATCAAAAATTATTTGTATACTCATACAAATATTCCCTTTTTTCTGGATTTCAGGCTGAAAACCCCTTGCAATTTTAAAAGGAGGCCCGTATAATAACAAACATAATAAAGAATTTAGCGGCACATATGATTGCCGATTGACGGAAAGGAAGAATGAAAATGGCAAAGTATAACAAAGTTGTTTTGGCATATTCCGGAGGGCTCGATACCTCCATCATCATTCCGTGGCTCAAAGAAAACTACGGCTGTGAAGTCATCTGTGTGGCCGGAAACGTGGGCCAGGATGCCGAACTGGACGGTCTGGAAGAGCGGGCACTGAAAACCGGCGCTTCCAAGCTCTACATCGAGGACATCCAGGAAGAATTCGTTTACGATTACGTATTCCCCACCATCAAAGCAGGCGCGGTTTACGAAAACAAATACCTGCTAGGGACCTCTTTCGCGCGGCCTCCCATCGCAAAGAGAATCGTCGAAATCGCCAAAAAAGAAGGCGCTGACGCCATCTGTCACGGCTGCACCGGCAAAGGAAACGACCAGGTTCGGTTTGAGCTGGCCATTAAAGCCTTCGCTCCCAACATGCCCATCATCGCCCCCTGGCGGATTTGGGATATCAAATCCCGGGACGAAGAAATCGACTATGCCGAGGCCCACAACATTCCGATTAAACTGACCCGGGAAACCAACTACTCCAAGGATATGAACTTATGGCATCTGTCCCACGAAGGATTGGACCTGGAAGATCCCATGAACGAGCCTCAGTACAACAAAGAGGGCTTTCTCGAGATGGGCGTTTCCCCTGAAATGGCCCCCGACAAGCCCACTTACATCACCCTATCCTTTGAAAAAGGCATTCCTGTCGCTTTGGACGGCAAAAAGATGGACGGCGTCACCCTCATCAAAACCCTTAACAAGCTGGGCGGCGAAAACGGTATTGGCCTTGCTGACCTGGTAGAAAACCGGCTGGTGGGCATGAAGTCCAGAGGCGTTTATGAGACTCCCGGCGGAACCATCCTCTACCACGCCCACGACGTGTTGGAAACCATCTGTCTGGACAAGGCGACCCAGCACTATAAACAGCAGATTGCACTTAAATTTGCCGACATCGTCTACGACGGCCAGTGGTACACCCCCTTGCGGGAAGCCCTCTCCGCCTTCGTCGACAAGACTCAGGAAACCGTCACCGGTGATGTAAAACTGAAGCTTTACAAAGGCAACATCATCAACGCCGGCGTCTGCTCCCCCTACTCCCTCTACAGTGAGGAAATCGCCACCTTCGGCGAGGACGAAGTCTACAATCAGTACGACGCTCAGGGCTTCATCAACCTGTTTGGCCTACCCATCAAGGTCAAAGCCATGCTGGATGAAAAGAGAAACGAAAAGAAATAAAAATCTAAGCGGGCAGAGGCTGACTCTGCCCTTTGCTTATCATTAAGAAAAGGAAAGGTAAGGTTTCATGGGAAAAATGTGGGCGGGCCGCTTTCAAAAAGAGGCGGACAGCAAGGTAAACGACTTTAATTCCTCCATCTCATTTGACGGACGGATGCACAAACAGGATATTTTCGGTTCCATTGCCCACGCCACCATGCTGGGCAAGCAGGGCATCATCCCTCAGGAGGATGCCGACAAAATTACCGAGGGGCTCGAGGGTATCCTCGC
>CABUOE010000107.1 GCA_902493155.1 uncultured Eubacteriales bacterium | reverse complement strand
TTAAAAAGGCTGTGTTGCTGGGACATTCCCACGGCGGACGGGTTTCCATCAAAATTGCCAACCGAAAAGACCTGCCCTTCGAGCTGACAAAGCTCATTCTGGTGGACAGCGCGGGGATTCTTCCCAGGAAAACGATAAAAAAGCGGTTCCGGCAGCGCTGTTATAAAATAGGAAGAACCGTCCTCAGCATCGGTGCGATCCAGAAAATGTTCCCCGACGCCTTGGAAAACCTCCGCAACAAACATGGCTCCGCTGATTATAAAAGCGCTACGCCTCTCATGCGACAGTCCTTGGTCAAGGTGGTCAACGAAGACCTGGAGCCGCTGCTGCCAAACATCAAACAGCCCACCCTCCTCATTTGGGGAGAGGACGACACCGCCACCCCCTTAAGCGACGGCAAGCGGATGGAGGAACTCATCCCCGACGCCGGACTTGTCACCATCAAAAACACCGGACACTACTCCTTCCTCGATCAATGGGGTACGGTGCGCCGGGTTCTGGATTCCTTTTTGGGGATTCCTCTCAATTCATGAATGAAAGGAAACGAAACCACCCATGGAAATCTTTTTTCTGATCCTGCTTCTCTTGGCCTTTGCGGCCAATTTTACCATGTTGTGCCTTTATTACCTGCACATGTTTCAGCTCAATTCCTACAAGCCTCACGAACAGCTCAAATGGCTCAAAAACAATTTTCTCCCCGCCGTTGTGGGCCGGAACTTAGGCGTTATCGCCACCATCCCCCTGCTTTTATTTTGCAGCGCCATCGGACAGGGGATTTCTTTTGCGGTTTTGGCGGTCAGCGCTTACCTCAACCGCCCCAAAAAGGCCAAAAAGCCTCTTGTTTACACCAATCGGGTCAAACGAATGCTCATCACCCTGGGCGTACTGCTAACCTTGCTGATTGCGGCAGCAGCCGTTTTAGGGCAGAGTTTTGCAAACGGCCTGCTCCTTCCATTGGCGCAGCTTTGCGCTTCGCTGTTGGTGTTGCTGGCAAATCTCATCAACCGGCCTATCGAGAAATCCATTAACAACTGGTACATTAACGATGCTAAACGAATGATTCAGGAGATGCCGGACCTGAATGTCATCGGCATTACCGGCAGTTACGGCAAAACCAGCGTCAAATTCTTCTTAAACAAACTGCTCTCGGCAAAATACAATGTCCTGATGACCCCCGAGAGCTTCAATACCACTTTAGGCGTTGTCAAAACCATCCGTTCTTCCTTGAAAGCCACCCATGAAATTTTTATCTGCGAAATGGGCGCCAAAAACATTGGGGACATTAAAGAAATCTGCGATATCGTCGAGCCGGATTATGGTATCATCACCTCAATCGGCCCCCAGCATTTAGAAAGCTTTAAATCCATTGATAATGTCATTCAAACGAAGTTCGAACTGGCAGACGCGGTGCCGCAGGACGGAATCGTTTTCCTCAATCATGACAACGAATACATCCGGAAGCAGAAACTTTCAAAGAAAACCGTCACCTACGGCGTTGAACAGGAAGACAGCGATTACCGGGCTTACAACATACAGGTTTCCAGCAAGGGGTCTTCTTTCCAGATCACGGTAGATGGCGTGGAATACACCTTCCAAACCCGCCTCATCGGTGCTCACAACGTCTTGAACATTGCGGGAGCCATCGCGGCAGCTCATACTCTGGGCGTGCCCATGGAGGACCTCATCCGACAGGTCAAAGCATTGGAAAGCGTCCCCCACCGACTCCAACTCATCAAGGGCAATCAGGCTCTCATCATCGACGACGCTTACAACTCCAATCCCAGCGGCGCCAAAGCGGCTCTGGACACCCTGTCGGCCTTTGACGGCTTTAAAATCCTCGTTACCCCCGGCATGATTGAGTTGGGCGCAAAACAGGACGAATGCAATTACACCTTCGGCACCCAAGCCACCGCTATCTGCGATTACGTGGTGCTGGTAGGCGAACGGCAGACCAAGAGCATCTACAACGGCCTCACCGACGCAAAATATGACCCCAATAAGATCATCGTGGCTCCCAATCTGCAGGAAGCCCTCAAATCGGTAGAAAACATCAAAACCGGCGGGCTCCAAAAAATTGTTTTGCTGGAAAATGACCTGCCCGACAACTATTAACATCTATTGCAAGAAAGGACTGGATTGTAAGTGAAAATCAAAATCGGTGTGTTTTTCGGCGGTCAAAGTGTGGAGCATGAAGTCTCTATTATCTCCGCTTTGCAGGCGGTGAACAACTTTGACCGCAGCAAATATGACATCATCCCCATCTATATTACCAAAGGAAATGAGTTTTACGTGGGGGAAAAAATCGGCGACATCGAAGCCTACAAAAACATTCCCGCCCTGCTGAAAAAAAGCCAGAAAGTGATTCTCGTCAACGAAAATGAGAAGCTTAATCTCATCAAATACCCCATGAAAAAATTTGGCAGCAATATTTACGACTACATCGACATCGCTTTCCCCATCGTCCACGGCACCAACGTGGAGGATGGCACCTTACAGGGCTACTTGAAAACCCTCCGCATTCCCTTTGTGGGCTGCGACGTGATGGCTTCCGCTTCCGGCATGGATAAATACGTGATGAAAGCCGTCCTCAAGGACAACGACATTCCTGTCCTAGACTGCTGCCGCAGCGACCGCCGTCACTATCAGGGCGATACCGCTGCCTTTCTCGATAAAGTGGAGGCCCTTATTGGATATCCTGTCATCGTCAAGCCCATTAACTTAGGTTCTAGCGTAGGCATCCGCAAGGCTAGCGACCGGGAGAAGCTGGAGGATGCCCTCGATTACGCCTTCCAGTTCGCAAACGACGTATTGGTGGAAAAGGCTATCACAAATCTTCGGGAAATCAACTGTTCCGTCCTGGGCGATTACGAGGAGGCCATCGCTTCCGAATGCGAAGAGCCCATCAGCTCCGACGAAATCTTAAGCTACGAGGACAAATATCTGTCCGGGGAGAAAAGCTCCGGCTCCAAGGGCATGTCCAGCACCAAACGGAAGCTTCCCGCCGACATTCCGGCCGACATGAAAGCAGAAATCCAGCGGCTGGCGGTAAAAACCTTCCAGGCTTTGAACTGCAACGGCGTTTCCCGCATCGACTTCATGCTGGATGTGGACGAAAACAAAGTCTGGGTCAATGAAATCAACACCATCCCCGGCTCCCTGGCCTTCTACCTCTGGGAAGCCAGCGGCATCAAGTACAAAGATTTGCTGGATCGGATGGTGAAGCTTGCCCTCAAACGGGAACGGGAGAACAAAGACATCACCTATTCCTTCGACACCAACATTCTTTCCGGTGTAAAACTGGGAGGCATGAAGGGAAAACTGTAATCAGTGCAGTAAAAAAGCCTATCGGAAATCCGATAGGCTTTTTCATTTGTAATTAACGGGTCGCCGCCGGAGCTTCCGCCTTGCGGATCAGCACTTTGCTGATCCGATGCTCCTCAATTTCCTGCACCGAGACTTCAAATCCGTTGCCCGCAGGCAGAACGATCTGGTCTCCGGATTTGGGGATACTCCCCAACTGCTCGAGAATCCATCCCGCCACCGTGTCGCTGTCAGAATCGTCCTCGATGTCCAGGGAAACGCCAATAACCTTCTCCACGTCCTCAATCGCGGTTCCCCCGTCCACTAAGTAGGTATCTTTTGACAGTTCCTGGATGTCAGCGTCCTCGTGGTCTGTCTCGTCCTCGATTTCCCCGACGATGCTCTCCAAAAGGTCCTCCATGGTGACAAGTCCGGAGGTGCCGCCGTACTCGTCGATGACGATGGCCATGTGGACTTTTTCCTCCTGGAATTCACGTAAAAGCTTGCTGCAAAGCTTGGTTTCCGGTACATAGATGGGCTTGCGCAGCGTTTCCCCGATGGGTTCGTCCTTGCCGCCGTGAAGGGCACAGTCGATCAAGTCCTTGACGTAGGCCACGCCGATGATATCGTCAAAATCCTTCTGATACACCGGAATACGGGAAAAGCCCTCTTCTTTGGCAAGGTTCAGGGTATCCTCCACCGTCGCCGTCGCCGGGACCATCACCATATCAGTGCGGGGAGTCATCACGTCCATAACGTCCTTGTCGTCGAACTGGAGGATGTTTTGAATCATGTGCTTTTCATGCTGTTCAATGGCGCCGGTTTCTTCACCCTCATCCACCAGCATCATGATATCTTCTTCGGTGACCGCCTCTTCGTCGTCCTTTCCACCCAATCCGATTAGTTTCAGCACACCGTTGGTGCTGGCCGCCAGAAACGAGACGAAAAACTTCATCACCTTGCTGAAGCCCCATACCGGGCCAGCAACCGCCAAAGCCACCTTTTCCGGGTTCTTCATCGCCACCCGTTTGGGCACCAGCTCGCCAAAAATCAAGGTAAAGTAGGATAAAATCAGGGTGATGACCACCAACGACACGCCGCTGATAATTCCCTTGCTGATGGGGATAAAACTGAGCGCGTCGGCAAGCATGCCGGCAAATTTATCCGCCGCCACCGCCGAGGACAGAAAGCCTGACAGGGTGACGCCTACCTGAATCGTCGCCAAAAATCCCGACTGGGAAGAGATGAGATCCAGCAGATGCTTCGCCTTTCGACTTCCGCTTTCGGCAAGCCGCTCGATTTTTTTCGAGTTGGTCGAAATGATTGCGATTTCGCTCATGGCGAAAAAGGCGTTGGTCGCCACCAGTAAAATGAGGATAACGAGGCTCAATAATAAGCCTCCTATGTCGTCGTTCATCAAAGTACTCCTTTTTGTCAGTGTTTTTCTTAATTGGCGAAGTTGGTTTCATATTTACATGAAGGTCTTTCCCTCCATATAAACATTATAATGTGGATATTATAACAAGGATTTATGGCAAAAGTAAAATCCCGTCAAAGGCTTCAAAAGCTATATTTTACAGATATTTGGCCGGTTTTGCCACAAAGGCTTCCCCGCAAGCTTTCAAATGAAACCGGAAAAAGCCGCTCAGCCGTTTTCGCAGGATTCAGGCTCTGCCGGAACAAAATCGATATTTCCGGCGTTTACATCCACGCCAGAGCAGGTCACACGAACGGCGTCCCCTACCCGAAAAGCCTTACCGGTATGGGTTTCCTTCAGCTCCATCAGCCCATCGTATTGATACTGCCCATCGGCTAAATCCTCTATTCGTACAAGTCCCTCCACCGTATTAGGGAGTCCCACATAGAAGCCGAAAGACGTCACCGAAGTAATCATACCGTCAAAGGATTCACCCACATGATTCTCCATATATTCCGCCTTGTAGCAATCCTCGCAATCCCGCTCCACCTTCATGGCGGCGATTTCCGCCTCAGTGGAAGCATTGGCTGACTTGCCTACAAACTCAGAATACCGTTTTTTGATGTCAGACGAAGAACGCTTCTGCGTCACTACGTCGCTCAAAATCCGGTGGATGGTCAAATCAGGGTAACGGCGGATAGGTGAGGTGAAGTGGGCGTAGTTTTCCAAAGCAAGTCCGTAATGGCCGATAGGTGTCTCGCTATATTTCGCCTTGGCCATGGAGCGGAGCACCTGACGGCTGACAATGGGATAGAAGGGTTTTCCCTTGGCCTCATCAAGAATATCGGAAAGCACTTTGGACGGCACGTTTCCCTTAATTTCCCGGGCGGGCAGCCCCAGAGCCTGCATGGTCTCCTTCAATACATTGAGTTTTTCCCCGTCCGGATATTCGTGTACTCGGTATACAAAGGGTATCTGTAGCTTTTTCGCCAGGGTGGCCGCCGCCTCGTTGGCGGTGAGCATGAATTCCTCGATCATCTCTTCTGCCTCGCCCCGCTGTCTGGGCACCACGTCGACAATACGGTCGTTTGTATCGAGGATCAGCTTGCTTTCCGCCGTGTCGATGTCCGGCGCGCCCCGGAGTTTTCGGTTGCTGTGCAGAATGTCAGAAAGCTCCTTCATCAGAGGAATGACATGGAGTACGTCCCGATATTTTTTGAGGATTTCCTCCCCTGCCGTTCCGGCAATAATTTCGTTGACTTCGGAATATACGCCTTTGACCCGAGAGCAGATGACCGACTTTTTGAAATCGTAATCCACGATCTTCCCGTCCTTCGACAGGGTGATAATCACGGAAAAAGCAAGCCGTTCTTCATCGGGATTCAGTGAACAGATGCCGTTTGAGAGTTCCTTGGGCAGCATGGGTACCACCTTGTTTGCGTAGTAGATACTGGTTCCCCGCCGCAAGGCCTCTTCGTCCAGGGCGGTTTTTTCCCGCACGTAATAGGAAACGTCGGCAATGTGAACCCCCAAAACATAAAAGTCCTCGTACTTCGATAGGCTGATGGCGTCGTCAAGGTCCTTGGAATCCGCGCCGTCGATGGTGAAAATCACCTCACTCCGCAGATCCTCCCGGTTTAAGAGTTCCTTGTGCTTGATACCCCTCTGCGCCAGAAATTTCGCTTCTTCCAGCACCTGTGGGGGAAATTCCGGCGTCACGCCGTTTAGATTGAGAATCGCCTCGCAGCAGGCGGCGGCCCGGGTCGCCTGTCCAAAGCTCTTTACCACCTTGGCCCGGAGATCCCGGTGCCCCTGCCCTCTCTTTGTAATTTTTGCCGTCACCTTGTCGCCGTCGGCTACCCCCTTGACGCTGCCTTCCAGCCGCAAATCAAAATTACCGATGTCGTCTGGGGTGATGAACGGCCCGCCCTTGGTCAAATGCGCGATCCCGGTAAATTCCACCTCTCCCGCCTCGATAAAAGAAATCACTTCCCCTTCCGGCAGGTTCCCTCGAGTGTGCTTCGAAAGCCGGATCATCACCTTGTCCCCGGCCAGCGCCCCCTTCAGCTTGCTTCCCAGGATAAACACCTCGTCCTTTTGTTCCAGCCGCTCTGCAAATCCATAAGTTTTATGGAGACGTTTGATTACAGCGGGATATAGTCCCTTGGACTGCGTGGTAAAAAACTTGCCCTTCTTCTCCAGGACCAGGCCGGCGGATTTGCATTTCTGCACAGCCAGCCGAAAATATTTCCCCTCTTCTTTTTTTACCCTGCATTTGATGCTCAGTTCTTTATAAGTCATTCCTTTTTTACCGGCTTTCTCCAATAAAACCGGTATTTTCTGTTCAAATTTTTCCTGCATTTAAAATAACATTCCTTTCTGGAATTCGAGCCTTTTGGGCAAAGGCTCAAAAGGCTTCAAACATGATTTAAAATCATAATTTCCTATAACATTCTACAAAAACAAAAAGCCCTGCGTTTTACTCGCAGGGCTTTGCTCATTACGAATTTTATTACTTGAGATGGACAGCCAGCACAGAAGCGGCAAGTGTCAGCACGAAAAAGACAACTGCTGCAATCTTTGTGATCTTGGCCAAAACGGCATCCAAAGTCCGTCCACTGTTTTTATCAAGATAAGAATCAGAGGAACCTCCGCCAATCGCCTGGGACATTCCCTGTTTACTTTCCTGCATCATAACCAGGACAATCAAAATCAAGCAAGCTATCAGCAACAAAACGCCGCCCACAATTTCAAACACGTTCATAACTATTTTAACCCTCCGCTGTAATTTTATCATCAATAGACATGAATTTCATGTTAACCATGCTAGTATAGCACATTTTCTGCCGCTTGACAAGCCTTAATCGGAAAATTTTGCAGAATTTCCCTATCGCATCTCAAATTCTGCTGTCAAGGCATCGTGGTCGGATAGCTCGCTGTAAACCATTTTGGATTTTTTCAGGACTAAGGTATCAGTGTATATGATATTGTCCAGGCATTTGGTGTCCCAGTCTCTTCCGTGATAGGTCTTGAGAGGCTTCTCTTCGGTACTGAGCATAT
>CABUOE010000106.1 GCA_902493155.1 uncultured Eubacteriales bacterium | reverse complement strand
TCGGGGACTGACGCGCCCATGATAGGTTCCGGCTCCAAGGTAAATCCACCGATCCGCTGAAATGCGTCTCGAACCGCCTTTTCCTTCAGCCGGAGCTCCGCCTCATAGCTCAAATGGCGGAAGGAGCAGCCGCCGCATTTCTTGAAGGAGGGGCAGTCCACCTGAATCCGGTCATCAGAAGGAACGAGTATTTCCTCCAGGATACCGTAACCATAATTTTTGAGCACCTTTACGGCCTTGAAGCGGATTTTATCGCCCACCGCGGTCATGGGGACAAAAACGGCGAAGCCGTCTACTTTGCAGACACCGCTGCCGTCCAAAGTCAGGTCTTCTACCAAGGCAGTATAACTCTGGTTTTTTTCGATCATAAGAATCCATGCCCTTGCATTATCAAAGGCTTCCTTTCGTGGGAAATCGTACCTGTTTTGATACAGCCAAAATGGATGGCAATAAAAAACGGTATTCCTCTGTATACGACAAAGGACGGGAAACCCGTCCTTTGTTTTTGTTTTCCTCTATTAGCCGATAACCGGTGTGTCCATCGGCCCGCTGGCCGCCCCGCCTCCATCGGAATTGGGGGCCGATGGTGTGGAAGCAGAAGAATCCTCTCCATCGTCATCGTCTCCGCCTGAAGAGCCTCCATGGGCGATATCACAGACGCCGGGCTTGGCGTTGGACTTATAATATCCCACCGCCGTATGGGGGCAGGAGGAGGATTTGAGCAGTCCTGACTCGGTACAGTACTCCAACTGAACAATATTGGAGCTGAGCTCGAACTGTTTGATCTCCAACCCCTTGTGAATATCCTCCATGACGTTCTTCCAAATGGTATCCGGGTCATAGATGGACTGGTAGGGAAGGGATTTGGGTGTGTCGTATCCCGTCCAGACACCGCCGATATAGTAGGGAGTCATACCGACAAAGGTCAGGTCATTATAATCCTGGGTCGTACCGGTTTTACCGATAACCGGCATCTTACTGTTCAGCCGCGCTTCCCGTCCGGTACCGCCTTCACCGTTGACGACTTCGTAGAGCAGCCGGTTCATAATAGAAGCAGTATCTTCACTGATGGCTCTCGTTTTCTTGGACTGATTATCCAAAATAATGTTGCCGTTTGCGTCTTCGATTCGTGTGTAGGTGATGGGTGTATAGTAGTTGCCGCCATTTCCGAAAGGTGCGTAAGCGGCCGTCAATTCTTTCAGATATAAACCATCGGTCATCGAACCGATGGACAGTGACAGGCCGTAATCATTGTATTTTCCACTGGTCACCAGGGTAGTGATGCCGAATTTCTTTTGCAGGAAATCCACGCTGCGTTCCGGCGTCAGCTGCTGCATCAGCTTAACGGGAATGGTGTTTCTGGACTTGCGGATGGCTTCTACAATCGTCGTGTCGCCGTAATATTTGTTTTCGTAGTTCTTCGGCCAATCCTTGCCGTCGATTTTGGTTGCGGGTCCGTCCACCAGCACCGTCGACCAGTTAATCAGGTCGTACTCCACTGCGGGGGCATATACAGCGAGAGGCTTCATAGAGGAGCCGGGCGGACGCTTCGCCATAGTCGCACGGTTTGAATCCGCGGCTCTCGGTTCTTTCTCCTTTGCCCCCACCAGAGCCAATATATGTCCGTCATAATCCATCAGAACAAATGCAGCTTCCGGAATATTTCCGTCAGCATCCGGTTTGATCTGTTTGGAAGAAAAGGTGCGCCAATCGGCGAATTTTTGCTCCAAAGTGGTCTGCAGATTAATATTTTCGGTAGTGTAAATCCGATATCCGCCGTTTTTGAGGCGATCGTAGGCATAATCTCTGGACCAGCCGTATTTCTCCATCAGGTCGGCCAGAACATCCTCGATAACCGCATCGACAAAATAGGAAGAAATGCCTTCCTTGACACCGGTATCTACATCATCCTCATCGCTGCCCGCGTGATCCACCGTCACAACAGGTTCCTGAATGTACTGCTCGTATTCCTCCTGGGTAATCATACCCTGATCCCGCATACACTCCAGGGAATAGTCCCGCCGTTCTTTATTTTTTTCAGGGTGCAAGTCCGGCCGTCTATTGTTGGGCGAGCGGGTCATACCAGCAAGGGAAGCGGCCTGCGGCACCGTCAGTTCCCACACATGACACCCGAAATAGTACTGGGACGCGGCCTCAACACCGTAGTTCCGACCGCCTAAAAAAATGATATTCAAGTAGGATTCCAGAATTTCCGGCTTGGTATAATTCCGTTCCAGATCCAGAGCCCGGAAAATCTCCCGAAGCTTACGGATAGGAGTCACCTCATCATCGTTGGTCGCGTTTTTCACCAGCTGCTGAGTAATGGTGGAACCGCCTTGGCTGCCGCCTTGGAGAATCGCCTTGATCGATACGCTGATGGTCCGGTACCAGTCCACGCCTTCATGGTCCATAAAGCGTTTGTCCTCAGTGGCAATAAACGCATTCTGTACATGCTGGGGAATATCCGACAGATCCACTTCGATTCTGCGCTTCTCCCCGGACATACGGTAAATTTCCACCAAGCCTTCGTCTGGATCTTCCGCATAAAGCATAGTGGTCATGCTCTGATTAATATTATCCAAGTTGACGCCGTTGTCCACTTCCATAAAATTCATCACATAGATGACCATGGCCGTGACAACGATACAGCCGGTAATGACGCAAATCAGCATCATTGTCACCAAAATCCGCATGATATGGCTGACAATGTGCTTCGCTGTTTTCGATGTCTTGGAAACCGGCTGTTTCTTTTTCTTCGCGGTACTCAAAAATTAGCCCCCTTTGAAAAACCTTTCTGTCGTAAAAATCATAACATAAGGTATAAATGTCTTGTTTGTGGCCCTAATATCCGTATAAATCTCCTGTTAAAAGGCAACGAGTGCCTAATGGTGAAAATGCAGGAATTCATCATGTGGATATTATACCACAAGCCCATTTAAATGTTAAGTCCCCAAAATCCAGTCTGTATATTTTTGCCATATTTGGTGCAAAATACACCTGTCACCTTTTTCATTAAAAAAGAATATGGCAATCAAAAAATACCACCCCATCGATTCAGCAGTTTTGATAGGCTGTTGCTTATAATACGACTCAACCAGCTTGAAAGATTCACAAAAGGACTGTTCCGCATATTATTTTCAGAAAGGACAATGGTTTTATGAAAAAGAAAACCGTCACCTGTATCGTCGTGTCGGCGTCTGTCTTGGTGGTCGCCCTGTTTTTTGTCTTTCTCAGCTTTCTAAAAAATCTTACCAATCCGGTGGATTATAACTACGGGGCCCAGTCCTACCCATACATGGTGCAGGAGTACAACGGAAAAATTGGAGTCTTTCGGAACAACGAAAAAACACCTTTTCAGGTCGTCGATCTTTCCCCCGCATTGCTGCCTCCCTACGATCAAGCGGCGTTAGAGGAAGGCATCCCCATCCGCAACGAAAGCGAACTGCAACGGATTCTCGAGGATTACGCTTCTTAAAAACGCAAAATGTAATCCGCCAAATAGTCTGCCTCTCTTTGGTCGTGGGTAATTAAAAGAATGGTTTTTTGCGCCTTTAACTCCAATAGGATATCCATGACGTCCTTTTTGATGGAGTCATCCAGTCCTTGAAACGGTTCGTCCAGCAAGAATATATCGCCGTTATAACAAAGCGCACGCCCAATGGATGCCCGGCGCTTCATGCCGCCGCTCAATTCCTCGGGGTATTGCTGGGCAGCTTCCGAGAGACCCAGCCGGCTGAGCCACTTCTCGGCGCCGTCACCAGCAACCTGTAAATTTTTAAGCACCGTCAGCTGGGGAAACAACCGGTCTTCCTGAAATACCACCGAGAGCTTTTTCCCGCTCAAGCCGGTAATTCGGCCGTCATCTGCTTTTTCCAGACCGGCCAGCAGGCGAAAAAGGGTGGTCTTTCCGATGCCGGACGGTCCCATAATCGCCGTGACGCCGGTATCCGATATCGTCGCGGTCCAACGATCTAAAACCAGTTTCCCGTCGTATTTTTTAGTTAGGTTTTCGCATTTTATAGGCATAGAGACTCCTCTCACATCTCATATTTTGCGGACAAGGCTTTTCACAAGCGCCTCAATCAGCAGGCTCAATCCGATAATCACCACTGTCCAACAGAAAACGTCCAGCGTCTCCAGATAAATTTTAGCATTGTAAAGCATGGTACCAATAGCAGGTTTGGGTAGGGCAAAAATTTCCCCTGTAATACCCGCCTTCCAGGCAAAACCGATAGCAGTAGACAGGGAAGAGAGCAAAAAGGGCCGGAGTGCTGGGATATATACGAGTTTTACCGTCTTCCGGGCCGGAAATCCGTAGACCTTGGCCACCTCCAGAAGCTTGGGATCAACGGAGCGGATTCCCTCCATGGTGCTGGAATAAACCATTGGGAATACCATCAAAAAGGCGATAAAAGCCGACAACTCATAAGATTTGATCCACACCAGCGCCAAAATGATAAAAGAAGTTACCGGAGCGGATTTTATTACCGCCATGAGGGGAGAAAGCAGTACATGGATTGGGAAAAATTTGGTTCCCAACACACCAAACATAAGCCCTGCGGCTGCACCAATGGCATACCCCACTAAAATCCGGCCGAGAGAAACTCCAATAGAGGCCCAAAACGGTACCGTTGCCGCCAATTCAGCAATCCGTTTTACCACTGCCAGCGGAGAGGCGATTAGTAAGGAATTATCCAAAAAAACGGAAAGCACCTGCCATACTGCAATCCAAAACAGTATGGCAAGTGTCATCAAAAGTCCAGACGATATTTTTTTATTGTGAAACAACAAGATCCCGGGGCGGTGTCCGTCTGTCCCCCCGCCCGCAATCTTTGACTGCGCCCGGAAAATCGGGTTTTTATTTTTGGTAGTAAAAGTTTTCATCGGGCACCGTTCCTCCTATAGACTTTGGCTCAAAGTCATACAGCACCTGTAAAAATGCATGGATGTCGGTTTTCATTTCCTCTCCGTCAATATAAACAATGTTACAGTGAGGAATTGCTTTTTCTGCAATTGCCGCCGGCATCAAATCATAGGTTTCAGAAAGGTCGGCTGTTCGGTCAGGATTGGTGTTGGCATACTCCGTCGACACCTGGTATTCGCTTAAAAATTCATCCACCAAACCTTTGTGCTCTTCCAAAAACTCAGTCCGGGCGACAATCGCCCCCATGACCAGCTTGTTGCCGGAGACATTTTCCCATTCTTTGTTCAAATCCAGAGCGATGGAAATACTGCTGTCCTTCATTGACACCGAAGTGACAAAAGGCTGGGGGAGTACCGCAACTGCATGATCTGCTGCAGCCAGTGCCGCCGCGGCTTCGCTGTGTTCAGTTTTGTAGTCGATGGTTACATCGTTTTCCGGGTCGATGCCGTTTTTCTCCAGGACGTACTCCAGTACATACTGAGCAGTAGTACCCTTGCCGCTGGCGATAATCGTTTTTCCCTTCAAATCCTGAATAGAGGTTACAGATTCTCCTTTCTGCACCACATACAGAACGCCTAGAGTATTTACCGCAAGTATTTTTATTTCTCCATTTGTCTTATTGTATAAAGATGCTGCCAAATTGGTCGGGACGGCAGCAATATCCAACTCTTTTGTGGACAATTTGCTGACGATTTCATCCGGCTGTCCAACCAACTGAAAACGGTACTTCTGTTGATAGGAGGAAGTACCCCCTGAAGTCTGGGAAGCGTCACTGTTCGCCATAAGCTTCAGCATGCCTAAACCTGTCGGCCCTTTCAAGGCAGCAACCCTCACAATGGTATCATCCACCGCCATCGGCGTAGGCGATACGTCACTGCTGGAAGGCTCACCGGACGGCTCCGATTGTTCCCCGTTTTGTCCGCACCCGGCAACCATCAGCAAAGAAAGCGCCCCCGCCATAGCCAAAGACAAAACCCTTTTCCACTTTTTCCTCATAATCTCCTAAATCCCCTTTAAAATGAGCCACACTGATTCTGAAGAACCGCCGTGGACCTCCAAAATCTGCTATTTTAATGTTTCACTATTATATCCTTGTACCAGCCCTGTGTCAATGACAATATTTTTACAAAAGTGGCTTAATTTCCGGGCATAAAATCGCCCTCTAACCCCCGTGTGAATACGTCGTTCAGGTATTGACAGCACCAAAGCTTTTTGCTATACTAAAAGGTAAAGAAAAGCGATGAAGAGAAGAAGCAAGGCTTCGTTTTTCCAAGAGAGGGAACAATTTTGGTGAAATGTTTCCGTCAAACAACCTTGCAGGCCGTCTCGGAGCTCCGCCTAATAAGCGGCGTACCCCGCGTTAAGGGAATTCAAGCGGCAGGATATTCCTGCAATTTGGGTGGTACCGCGGAGCAGTGCTTCGCCCCAATAAATGGGGCGAAGCTTTTTATTTTGTAAAAAATCAGTTTTATCTTTTTCTGCAAATCTTTTCGGTTATCCGCTGACGACAGCTTTTATAACACCAAAACAAAAAATGGAAAGGATGTATTCCAATGAAATGGACCGGCTTAAACGACCTGCGGGAGATGTTTTTGTCCTTTTTTGAAAGCAAAGGGCACACCCGTCTTCCCAGCTTTCCTCTGATTCCTCAGGGGGACAAGAGCCTTCTGCTCATCAACTCCGGCATGGCGCCGCTGAAAAAGTATTTTCTCGGTCAAGCGACCCCTCCCAACACCAGGGTGACCACCTGTCAGAAATGTATCCGTACCCCTGATATCGAGCGAGTGGGCAAGACCGCCCGCCACGGCACCTATTTTGAGATGCTGGGCAATTTCTCCTTCGGGGACTACTTTAAAGATGAGGCGACTGCTTGGGCGTGGGAATTTATTACAAAGGTCTTGGAGCTTCCCGAAGACAAACTGTGGATCTCGATTTACGAGGAAGACGACGAGACCTTTGACGTCTGGACTAAAAAAATCGGCATCCCCCCTGAGCGCATCGTCCGCCTGGGCAAAGAGGACAATTTCTGGGAGCACGGAAGCGGCCCCTGCGGCCCATGTTCTGAAATCTACTTCGATCGGGGACCGGAACATGGCTGCGGCTCTCCTGACTGTAAGGTCGGCTGCGAATGCGACCGGTTCGTCGAGTTTTGGAATCTGGTCTTCAGCCAGTTTGATCACGACGGAAACGGCCATTACGAAAGAATGGCCAAACCCAACATCGATACCGGTATGGGGCTGGAGCGGTTGGCCTGTATTATGCAGGGGGTTGATAACCTGTTTGAGGTGGATACCGTCCAGAATATTATGAAACACATCTCGGAAATTGCTCATGTGACTTATGGAGACAATGAAAAAAACGACGTCTCCCTCCGTGTTATCACCGACCATATCCGCAGCACCACCTTCATGATCGCCGATGGCGTTTCCCCCTCCAATGAGGGCAGAGGCTACGTGCTGCGCCGCCTGCTGCGCCGGGCCGCCCGCCACGGAAGGCTGTTAAATGTCCACGAGCCCTTCCTTTATAAAGTCGTGGATACCGTCGTTCAGGAAAATAGAACCGCTTATCCGGAGTTGGTGGAGAAAGCAGCTTACATTAAAAAAGTGGTTAAAAACGAAGAAGAAGCCTTCAACAACACCATCGGCAAAGGTATGGACATGCTGATGCAGCTCATCGACAAAGCTTCTACCGACGAAATTCGGACCCTTTCCGGTGCCGAGGCTTTTAAGCTTTACGATACCTATGGATTCCCCATCGACCTGACCCAGGAAATCGTGGCGGAAAAAGGGTTTACCGTCGACGTGGAAGAGTTCGAGGAATACATGCGGGAACAGCGGGAAAGGGCCCGGGAAAGCCATCGGGCAAAGGCCGGCTCCTCCTGGGAATCGGAAACGTTGGAGCTCCCCAATAT
>CABUOE010000105.1 GCA_902493155.1 uncultured Eubacteriales bacterium | reverse complement strand
AGCCTTAATCATCTTCTGAGGGCCGGGATTGATGGCTTTGGCGCCTACCGGACATTGCAGTCCCGGTTTTGTTACGGTCCCAACACCCTCCCCGCCGTCAACCAGGACGCCGCTTGGGCATTTTTGAACCTCTGCTCTGATGTGAATGCCGTTTGTCACGTCCGGGTCGTCCCCTGCATCCTTGATGACGGTGCAGCGAACCGCTCCGTCACCCGCCCACTCCCAGTCGGAGAGAGGCAGATAAAGCCGCTCTCCCTGGGGGTTGCTGATTTCCACCAGGCGGATTTCCTCGCCGCAAAGGAGCATCAAAGCCGCTGCCTTGGCTGCCGCGGCCGCGCAGGCGCCGGTGGTGTACCCTTTCCGCAGCTTCTTCCCCTCTTTGACGGCGAAATCCTTCATGGCGGGTCAATCCTTTCTCAGCAGTTTTTTGACGGCTTCCCGGCCTTCGGAAACAGTGGCCGCCGTCTGGTCGATGGGAAGTTTGTCCTCTTGACTGAGCACTTCCATCAACTGGGCGATCCGCGGCAGCTGCAGGTGGTTTTCCCGCAGCTTTTGCGGCTCTTGGAACAGTTCCTTGGGCGTGCCGCTTAAGGCCACCCTGCCCCTGTTTATTACATAGGCGTAGTCGCAGAATAAGGGCACAATGTCCATCTCGTGGGTAGCGATGACGATGGTCACGCCCTTTTCCCGCTGAATCTTTTGCAGCAGCTGCAGAATTTCACTGACTCCTTCCGGGTCGAGACCGGCTGTGGGTTCGTCTAAAATGATGAGCTCCGGCTCCATGACCAGCACCCCGGCGATGGCGGCCCGCTTTTTCTGCCCAAAGCTCAAAGCGTGGGTAGGCCTGTCGGCAAGTTCCGCGATTCCGGTATCCCGGATAGCTTCCTCCACCCTTCGTTCCACCTCTTCCTTCGGGAGCCCCAGGTTCACCGCACCGAAGGAGATGTCCTTTCTGACGCTGGCGGAAAAAAGCTGGTCGTTGGGGTCCTGAAAGACGATGCCGATTTTCCGGCGCACCTCCAAAAGGTCTTTTTTGCTGTAGGAGACTTTCTCCCCGTCCAGCAAAACCTCCCCGCTGTCCGGGGTCAGCACCCCGTTGAGATTCAAAAACAAGGTGGACTTCCCTGCCCCGTTTCCGCCCAGCACAGCGGTGCATTTCCCCTTCGGGAAGGAAATATTGATATGATCGAGAGCGGGCTTCCCCTCCTCATAACTATAGCATAGGTTCTTTGTTTCGATGATATTCAATTGATCGCCCTCCTTTGGGCGGCCCTTTTCAGAGCTATTTAACATTTTACCATAATTTACCCACTAATACAATCAAAAGAGCAGCCGGTATGCCGCCTCCAGGCCAATCAGCAGGAGCGTCGCTCCCCCCGCGGCCCAGTAAAACCCTTTACAGGGTCGGTACACTTCCTCCAATGTGTCGAGGCATCCTTCCCGGTAGCCTCTCGACTCCAGCGCCGCCTGCGCCCGGTCCACCCGCTGATAGGCCCGAATGAACAAAGTTGCCGCCAGCGTCCCGGTGGAAATCATCGACGTTTTAAAGCTGCGGTAGCCGAGCCGTGACTGCTGTGCTATCCGCATAACAGCGGCTTCTTCCCAAATAACGAAAATGTATCGGTAGATCAGTTGGATAAGTGACACGATCACCCTGGGAAGGGGGCTTTTTTCCAGCACCCCGAACAGCGCGTTCATGGGGTGTTGAGAGAAAGAAAATACATGCAGCTCACTGCCCCCAGCGCCCGGAGGATAAGCCCTCCGCCCCGGCAAAGCGACTCCGCCGTCACCCCGTAGGTATTTTCCCCTGCCTGGAAGCCCAAAAGTATCTCCGTTCCGGCGGGAATCCGACCGACGATGATGGTCAGCGTCCCCAACAGCAAAAATGCCCCGGGCACCATCAACAGATGCAGATAACGCTTTAAGTCCACCGATCCATAATATAACGAGGCAGCGGACATGATAAGTAGGGTGCAAAAGCTGACCAGCATGGATTTGGACGCGATGCATACCATCAAAGGCAGAAGGGAAAACCAGAGTTTTCCCCTTGGGTCCGCCTTTGCGAGCTTTGAACGGTAGGCCAAATCGTCAATGGCAATCACTGCTTTGCTTCCTCCGTCTTTTCCGGTTTTTTGCCGGTCACCCGGCCCAGGACGAAGCCGACGACCCCCGCGCCCAGCGCCGCCTGCAATGCAAAGAGCAGCGACTCGATCTCACCGCTGGCGGGCTCCAGAAGGGAGTTGTACCAGGGCTCATAGTCCGGGGCAATTTCGGTGATGACTTCTTCCGCCAATCCGTCCGCTCCGCCGAACTCCGCGTCCTTCAAAAATACCAGCGGAATGACCGCGATGAGAACGACGATAACAATTAAAATCAGATTTTTCTGCCAAAGTTTCATAATGATGCTCCTCCCTTTCCTACATTGCGCCCAAAGCGGTGAGCTCTTTGGAACTGTATTTTGCCAGCACGTTGTAGACGACTACTGTGAGCAGTCCCTCGCAGATGGCCAGCGGAATCTGGGTCAATGCAAAAATCCCCATAAATTTCGCCAGCGCTTCCCCAAAGGTGGGAGAGGGATAAGCGAAGGAAAGCTGGAAGGAGGTAACGACGTAGGTGATAAGGTCGCCGAAAAAAGCCGCTAGAAAAACGCTGACAGAAGCGTTTACTTTCCATTTGCGGCAGAGTTTATAGATGCCAAAAGAGCAGAGCGGCCCGACAATCGCCATGGAAAAGGTGTTGGCCCCTAAGGTAGTCAACCCGCCGTGGGCCAGCAAAACCGCCTGGAACAGCAGCACGATGAGCCCGATAACCGCCATGGCCGTAGGCCCGAACAGAATCGCGCCCAGCCCTACGCCGGTGGGATGGGAACAGCTTCCCGTCACCGAGGGAATTTTCAGCGCAGACAGCACAAAGGCAAAAGCGCCGCACATGGCCAGCAGAATCAGGTTCTTAGACGATTCGGAAACCTTTTTCTTGATGGAGAAGACGCCCCACACCACAAACGGCAGGCATAAGGCCCCCCACAAAATGCACCATCCGGGGGCCAAATACCCCTCGGCGATGTGCATGGCCTGACCCTTGACCATCGGGAAGACCAGCATGAGACTGAGGGCAGTCGCCGCCGCGACCGCAAACTTTTGGACTTTTGATGTTTTCATGTTTTTTCCTCCAATAGATGTACTTACCAAAACGACAAAAATCCCCGGAAAACCGTCCCTGCTGTGAAGCAGAACAGTTATCCGGGGGCTTTTCGTCCGCACGAAAATAAACGCAAAGGAAAACACTGCTCCGAATGAAGAAAAATACAATCGAGACAGGCTTTGGCCTGGGCCGCTATCCACTTACCCGTAACCGGGCGCACCATCCCCACATTTTTCCCACTCAGAGAACCTCAAAAGGCCGCGTTCCCTTTCCGCTTTCTTTCCTTAAGCAAACGATACACCCCATACACTGTGAAGTTACCGCCTTCCGCATTTTGGCGATGCGGAGCGCATCGGCAGGTCTTCCGGCTCGGACGTCAACAGACTGTACTTCCACCTTCCCAGGGTTTCCCCCAGTGGCCGCGCCGCATTAGCGGCGCACGGAAGCGTCCTCGTTCCACACGGCAGCAGGACTGCTCGGGATTTGCACCCGATTCCCTTTTGATGCGCGGCTTCCCGCGCAACCGATGCCAACTATTAAAGCAATTTCATTTTACCATATTGCGGCAATAAACGCAACGAAAAATTCCCCTTTTCCCTATCTCTTGACTTTGATTTCCCGCCGTGCTATCATAAATGCCAATTGAACCGACTGGTAGCGCGGAGAATACCCGCGCCTTTTTGACGAAAACCGAAATGTCCAACAATAGAGACATCACCGAAAAGGAGCACACCATGGAGCAAAAGCCTTTTACCGTCCGAAAACTCACCGAAAAGGACCTGTGTCCCAACCTTCTGCAAAATTTTGACCGGTATCAGCAGGTCGAACGATGCTGGCGCAAAGAAAACGGCTCGTGGCTTTTAAAGGACATCGCCTTTACCGAACAGTGGAGCGAATCTGAAAAGCAGGATATCGTGACCCGGATTTTTACTCCCGTTATCTGTCAGGGCGGCGCGGTATTGGGCATTTTTCGTCCGGACGGCTCCCTTGCTGCCTATGCGGTTGTCCCGCCTCAGCGTCTGGGCAGCCGCTGCCAGTATTTGCAGCTCAAGGAGCTCTACGTTTCCCGGGAATGCCGACGGATGGGACTGGGCAAAACACTTTTTGAGAAAGCCGCCGCCTTTGCCCGGGAGCTGGGCGCGCAAAAGCTCTATATTTCCGCCCACTCGTCGGAAGAGTCCCAGGCCTTTTACCGAAGATTAGGCTGTATTGAGGCAGAAGAATATGACGAACGCCTCGCCGCTCTGGAACCCTGCGACTGCCAGATGGAATACCAGCTGTAGCCAATATTCCCCAGGGGCCGACGTGAGCGCTGGCCCGTAATTTTCCTGAAATATATTTCCGGGCGGATGTAGGCATCCGCCCCTACACAAGCAAAAAGGAACAGTCGGTTTGACTGTTCCTTTTTTATCTATCTGAACGCATGCCGGTATCCTAGGACGGCAGCCGCTTCGCTTTTTTCCCGAAAAGTTGAGTTCCAGTCGTGACCAGCGCCCCGACTCCCAGGTAAAAATAGTAGGTGATGCCCCGCCAAATGAGCATGGCGGGCAAAATGAGCTGGGACGGGAAAAAGACGGCAAAGACCGACATGAATCCCAATTCGGAAGCTCCCACCGCCCCGGGCAGCGGCACCGAGGACACCGCGATGTTCAAAAGCGCCTGAATGGCCAGCATGGCGAAAATGGATTTTCCGCTGAGCCCGAAGGCCTTGTACACTGCGAAGGGCACCAGGTACATGACGTTTATTTGAATCACCGTCATCACGAGCACTTTGACTATCAATTTCGGGTTTTTCTTGATGTAGTCGGCGCCCCGGCGGTACTCGGAAATCTGTTTGTCGGCTAGCCCCACCCATTTTTCCTCATTTTTGACGAGTTTTATCCGGTGGAGAAAATGAATCAGCCCCATAACCGCCTTCCGAACCCAACCGCTCTTAAAGATCATCATCCCGATACATACGATGAGAATCAAATTCACCGCCGTGCCGTAGATGACAAGGTAAATCACCCCGCCGAAGTTATCCTTGATGAGAGTTCCCTGTAAAATGAACAGCACCAGCGCGCTCCCCAGCATGGCGATCTGGTAGAACATCACCATCACCAGCAGCGACAGGGACGAATGCCCCACTTCGATGTTGTCTTTTTTCATAAAATAGACCTGGGCCGGCTGCCCGCCGGAGGACGACGGGGTGATGGAGCTGAAATAAAACCCGATCATCGAGTATTTGATCGCCTGCAAGGGTTTTAACTTATAACCCATGGTTTTTAAGATCATGGTGTTGTTCACCGCCTCGCAGCAGATGAAGCAAAGCATCATCAGAAGCCCCAGCCCCACGTACTTAAGGTAAAAACCGCCGCCAGCTCCTTCAGGCTGTTGTCCTTTAAGAAGATATAGAGGGTGAGCCCAATGAGCCCGCCGCAAACCAGAAGGCTCAGCGCATGTTTTTTCTTGTCCTGCATCAGGCTGTCATCTCCTCCCCTTTTCCCATAAGCCCTATGATTTTTTGGAGAGCCCCGCCGTCCAGCGAATGGCGGATGCGCCCCATGTTCCGGCCCATGGCCATGAGGGAATACTCGTCCATCAAGCATTCGTACACCGTGGCGGCTAAATTCTTAGGCCGCTTCCAGAGCACTCTTCCGATGCGGTGCTGTTCGATATATTTTGCGTTGTTCAGTTCCTGGGGAAGCGCCGGATGCACCACCATCATGGGAAGCCCCGAATAGATGCACTCAAAAGTGGTGATGCCGCCGGGCTTTGTGAGGATGAGATCCGCCCATCCCATATATTCGTCCACCTTTTTGGTGTACCCCACTACATTGACGTGGGCGAACTGTCCGTTTAGTTTGTCGTAAGCTTCCTGATTGCTTCCGGTGAGAACCACCGTCTCCACATCGGGGAGGCTTGCAAGCTCCTGGTAAAAATCCATCTCCTTAGGGAGCATCCCCAGACCCCCGCCCATGATGAGCAGGTGCTTTTTCAGGGAACTCTCAGCGGGTTTCTGATCCTTGAAGCACTGTCGCACCGGAATCCCGTAGACAAAAACCCGTTCGGCGGGAACGTCCCGTCCCACAAGCCCTTTTTTCACCTTTTCGGCTCCCACCAGATAGTAGTCCGTCCCGGCGCTCACCCATTCCGGGTGTACCGAGATGTCGGTGATGCAGGTGACGAGAGTAATGTCGTCGCCGGTTTTTTCCTTGTAGGCGGTGATAATGTCCGACGCCACCGGGATGGTGGAGATGATGATGTCGGGCTTCTCCGCCCGGATGAGCCGCCTGGCACACTGGACGAGGAAATCCCCTATGGGATACCGGGCGATGTTGAGCTGTTTTTCCGCGTGGGAGGAAAACTTGTAAAATGTGCTGTAGAGCTTGCTCCCCCGCCGCACCAAAAGCTCAAAGGACTGGTATATTTTCTGGGAAAAGCTCGGCATGGCGCAGCTTAGGATGTCTTTGACCACCGCCTGAGAACCGGGAAAGCTCTTTTCCCAGTCGGCCTTCAGGCTCTGAGCCGCCGAATAATGCCCCATACCGAATTTCGCCGTTAAAATCAATGCTTTCATAAAGGCTCCTTTCCGGGAAGTTTTGACCGTCCTACTAGCCGGACGAAACCGTTTCCCCGAAGGTTTTGTTCTACTAACGAAACGACCAGTCCGGCCGCCTGTCTTCAAAAACCGAAAAATCTTTTCCATGGGTAATTATTTTACCCCCAAATTTCAACTTTCTATCAATTTTTGGAAAATCGGCCGCCACTGCTATTTTTTGCCAGAACTTTCCCTGCATGTTCCCCCGAAAACCCGTCCATACTGACGGTACAAGGTTGAAGGGGGCTAAAAATAGTGTACAGTAACAAAGTGGAAATCTGCGGCATCAACACTTCTAAACTGACAGTATTGAAAGAAAAGGAAAAAATGGAGCTTCTAAAGGCCATGCACGAGGGCAGTCCCACCGCCCGCGACCAGCTTATCAACGGAAACCTGCGGCTGGTTTTGAGCGTCATCCAGCGGTTCACAAACCGGGGCGAAAATTTGGACGACCTGTTTCAGGTGGGCTGTATCGGGCTGATGAAAGCCATCGACAACTTTGACGTGACCCAAAACGTAAAATTCTCCACCTACGCCGTGCCCATGATCGTGGGCGAGGTGCGGCGGTATCTCCGCGACTACAATCCGGTGCGGGTCAGCCGTTCCTTAAAGGACACTGCCTACAAAGCCATGCAGGCCAAGGAGCGCCTCACCGACAAGCTGGGCCGGGAACCCACTATCGTGGAAATCGCCGACGAGATGGGGGTCAAAAAGCATGAGGTGGTTTTGGCGCTGGAAGCCATCGTCGACCCCGTCTCCCTCTACGAGCCAATTTTCTCCGACGGCGGCGACACCATCTACGTCATGGACCAGGTATCCGATTCGGCCGACGACGGAAACTGGGTGGACGAAATCGCCATCAAGGACGCACTAGCAAAGCTAAACGACCGGGAAAAGCGGATCATCGCCCTGCGGTTTTTCCAGGGAAAAACCCAGGTGGAGGTCAGTAACGAAATCGGCATCTCCCAGGCCCAGGTTTCGCGGCTCGAAAAAGGGGCGCTGGCCAAGGTCAAGGGGGAGAATTAGGATATTACGTGAAGAGGATGAAAACCAATGATAAGGTAAAACCCCAGACGGTTCCGATGAACCGTCTGGGGTTTTCATAACGTTTGCGAAATTCTGTAGGGGCGA
>CABUOE010000104.1 GCA_902493155.1 uncultured Eubacteriales bacterium | reverse complement strand
CGGAATTTGCGGATGTGGTATAATAACCTCACAAGCAAACAGCAAGGCTGTTTGCAAAGCGCCTAGAAGGCGCTTTTATTCCGCTTTCGCGGAAGAGTGAGAACATTGTACCATCAGATTCGAAAAAGGCTTAGCCTTTTTCGCGGCTTTCGCCGCTGCCGTGGACTGCGTCCACTGAATTTATGGTATAATATCCACAAATGGCACACAACGTGTGCCATGCGCCGAAGGCGCAAAGTTTTGTATTACAAAACTTTTTGTGGATGATTATCACCATAGCAAAACGGCTGAAGCCGTTTTATGCCGCTGGGAGCGGCATTGCAAGCCCAATAGGGCTTGCAGATATGGTATAATAAACGCAACTACAAAGGTTTTTTATCAAAACCTTTGGCCGTAGAACTGCGGCAACTAAATTGTGGATGAATCACCACGGCAAAACGGATTTGGCTGTTTTCCTCCGTTTTGAGCGTGTATATTTAGCAAGGACTGCTTCCCATCATGACGGAAGGACAGAAGAATACAAAGCGGCGGGAGGATAAAATGAGTCAAAAAGATTATTACGACATTGGGAGAGCAATCAACCAATTTATCCAGGATTTAAAAAACGCGCCTGTAGGCGGATTTACCAACGTGAAAAATGGAGTGGACGAAGCGGCGAGGCAGTTTAAGGACGAAGTGAAAAACGCCGCAAAAGGCTTTAAGGTCGAAATCAATCCCGGTGCCAGGACGCAGCCCAAAGAGCCGCCGCGATCAAATCAGCAATGGAACAGCCAAGGCACATCGACAAACGGTTGGCAGAAGCCAGCTATTTACCCGCAGAAGAAATCTATTCCCGGGCGGACAGCAGGTATTCTGTTTACGGTATTCGGATGGATCGGCCTGGTTCCCAGCGCCATTGTTCTGCTGACACTGCTGTCGGTGGGGCTGACGGAATCCAATACCGGAACGCTTTTGACCAGTACGTTGATCCTCGTACCGATTATAGCCGCTTTCCTATTCATGATTTGCAAGGGAAATTCCCTGCTGGCCCGGGTTCGGCGCTTCCTTCGGTATCGGACCTTTTTGAAAGGCAGCTCCTTCGCATCTATTGAGCATCTGGCGGCATTCAGCGGCCGGCAGAAGGATTTTGTGGTAAAGGATCTGAAGAAGATGATTCAAAATGGCATGTTTGAGCAGGCCTTTTTGGATGAAGAAGAGACCTGTATCATGCTGGATCGAGATACCTATCAGCAATACTTAAACCTTCAAAAGCGAATGGATCAAAAACAGGAGAACTCCTCCAATGACGGCGGCGACCAGTCCGAACAGGCGGCGATGATAGCGGTGGGACGAGAGTACATTAGTCAGATCCGAGCCGCCAACGATGCCATCCCCGGACAGGAGATATCTGAAAAGTTAGACAAATTGGAGAGTGTGACGGCAAAAGTGTTCTGGTATGTGGAGCAGCATCCGGAAAAGCTTTCCGATATCCAGAATTTTATGAGCTACTATCTGCCGACTACTTTGAAACTGGTCAACGCTTACCGGGAGTTTGGGGAAAAAACCGAGCAGAGCCAGGAAATCCAATACGCTCAGAGCGAAATTCTCCACATTCTGGACACCATTAATCTTGCCTTTGCCAATCTGCTGAACAGCCTCTACGAAGAGGATATTCTCGATATTACCACCGATATTTCAACGTTGGAAAAAGTGCTGGCTCAGGACGGGCTGACAGGAACGGAGTTTAAGATGCCTCAGCGGGAAAAGGAAAAAGAACCGGCCAAACCGCAATAAAAAATGATACATTTTATCGTAACGTTTATTTTTTGTCATTCTGTCCTCTGTGGATTCCGTAATAGAAAATGCCCTCTGCCATTGCAGAGGGCATTTTGCTGATAAATAAAAAACAAGAGGTGCGAAGCCTCTTGTTTTTTTATTGCTTATTTACTTTCGGAACTGCTTTCACTGCCGCTGCTATCAGAACTGTTTGCACTGCTGGGGCTTTCGTAGACGAAGCCTTCTTTTTCTTTGGCGTTTTCCACCACAAAGTTCATGACTTTTTCAAATAACAGGGAGAGCGTGATCTCTTCCTTGTCGTACTGCTCCTCAAAGGCGGAAGTGTCGCTGAAACCATAGTCACTGGCGTACTGTTGCAGGCCCTGTTGATATTCTTCGTCACTGATGGACAGCTTTTCTGCCTCTGCAATGGCGTTGATAACTACTTTTTGTTTTACGACCTGTTCTGCCTGTGTCTGAAGGTCTTCCACAGACATGCCGTAGTAGGAGGATAGCAAATCTTTCAGTTCCATTCCGTTAACAGAAGCGACCTGAGTATAAAATTCAGTAGCTTCTTGGACTTGCTGCTCCACTTCACCCTCAGGGTATTTTTTCAGCTCGGCATTGTCCATCACCTGCTGCCAAAGGATTGACTGTTTTTGGTAGTCTGCCTGCTGCTGTTTGTAATCAGCCAGCTGCTGCTTGACCGACTCTTTATATTCGTCTACTGTTTTAGCGGTAGAATTGGGAAGGCTTTCCACCAAGGTATCGGTCAACTCCGGAGTCACCGTTTTGCTGATTTTGTTGATGGTAACGGTAAATTCAGCTTCTTTTCCCGCCAAATCGGGATTGTTGCTGTAAGTCTCCGGGAATGTTACCTTGATAGTAGTGGTTTCTCCGACTTGGGCACCGATGAGCTGATCCTCGAAGCCGGGGATAAATCTCCCGGAACCGATGGTCAGATCAACGCCCTGGGCAGTGCCGCCGTCAAAGGCGGTGCCGTCTACAGTACCTGAATAATCAATATTGGCGGTATCGCCGTTTTGCACATCGGTACGGTCGGTGATTTCAGTGGTGGTAGACTGGGAAGCGAGAACCTGCTGGATTTGCTGCTCCACTTCCGCATCGGTGACGGAAACATCTGCAGGTGCGTAATTGAGCCCTTTATATTGATGTAGGTCGACGTAATCGTTGCTGTAAGCGGTTTTTTGGCATCCGGTCATCAAAGTGGCGATGCACAAGCCCACAGCCAAGACAGAGAAAAACGTTTTTTTCATGATAAATTTAAATTCCTTTCTTTATAAGGGGCAAAACACCCCCGATCTTCCAACAGTGCTATTCTTTCTTATATCATGTTCTCTGAAAAAAGGAAAGGCTTTCAGAGAAAAGTTCAGAAAGTCAACACAAAATTCAGAAATGGGCACAAAATTAGCCTCGTATTTTCGTGTATGTTGTTTCTTGACAAAAGGTCAGCGGATACGCTGACCTTTGAGCTAATTCAACACAAAAAACTGCTCGTACCACAGGATAAAGCTGTAAATAGACCAGATTTTCTTCATGTTGAGGGCTTTTCCCTCTTTGTGGTCGTTTAAAAGCTTCATGATAGCGTCCCGATTGAAGTACTGGTCGGCAATTTCTCCTTCAAACTTTTCCCTGACCATGTTGTAATACTTATCCTGCCGCAGCCAGTCGTTTAGGGGTACCGGGAAGCCCAGCTTTTTTTTGTTGGCGGTACGCTCGGGAATTTGCTTGATGGCGGCCCCACGGAGGGCTACTTTGGTCACGTCGTTGTGGGCCCGATAGCGGGAAGGGATCTGCACCGCCAGTTCCAGCATCTTTTTGTCCAGGAAAGGAACCCGAAGCTCTAAGGAATTGGCCATGCTCATCCGGTCGGCCTTCTGAAGAATGTCGTAGAGCATCCAGGTGTAGATGTCCACATACTGGAGCTGGGTCGGTTCGTCTAAGTCTTTTACCTTATCAAAGTACGGCTTTGCGTATTCAGTGGGGTCTTTGGCGGGAATGTTTTTCTTGAGGTATTTGCCCCGCTCCTCGCTATGGTAGACGTAGTTGCTGCGGGCAAAGCGCTCATAGGGCTTCATGGCTCCGCGGATGATGAATTTTTTTCCTTTAAAATGGGGGAGCTTTTTGGCGATGCCCGCCAACCCTTTCCGCAGAGGAAGGGGAATCCGTTCGTAGTCGGCAAAATGGCCGCCTTCCAGATACATGGGGTAGCCGCCGAACAGTTCGTCGGCGCCCTCGCCGGAAAGGACGACTTTGACGTACTTCGCCGCGTTGTGGGCGAGAAAATAGAGGGGCACTTCCGATGGATTGGGCAGCGGCTCGTCCATATAGTACTGGATTTTGCCAGCCATACCGAAGAAATCGTCGGCGGAGACTTTGTTGGAGATGTTCTGCACCCCGATAACTTTGGAAAAATCTTGAGCGTAGGGGAGTTCGCTGTATTTTTCTTCCTCGTAGCCTACCGAGAAGGTCTTGACATCTTTCATGGCCTTGGAAACTTCCTTGACTACATAACTGGAGTCGACACCGCTGGACAAAAAGCAGCCTACTTCCACGTCGCTGATTTTGTGGGCTTCCACCGATTTTGTAAACTCGTCGGTGATGAGTGCTTCCCATTCCTCCAAGGATTTTGACTCGTCGATGTTGAATTTCACGTCGTAATACTGATGGATGGACATTTTGCCATTTTGGTACTCGAAGTAGTGGCCGCCCAACAGCTTGTACACATTTTTAAAAAGGGTTTCCTCGCAGGGAATGTACTCGTAGCAGAGATAATCGGGGAGACGGTCTTCGTTTAACTCTTTTTCAAAGCGGGGATGTTCGAGAAACGACTTGATTTCGGAACCGAAGAGAAATTCCCCGTCCTTTTTATAGTAATAGAAGGGCTTGATACCGAAGATATCCCGAGCGCCAAACAGCTTTTTCTGTTTCTTGTCCCAGATGACAAAGGCGTACATACCGCGAAGCTTTTGCAGCAGCTCCGGGCCGTATTCCTCATAGCCGTGGAGCAACACTTCCGAGTCAGTATGGGTTTTAAACACATGACCCTTTTGAAGGAGCTCTTTCCGCAACTCTTTAAAATTGTAAATTTCACCGTTGAAGGTGAGCACCATGGTGCCGTCCTCATTTAAGATGGGCTGGCTGCCACCCTCTAGGTCGATGATGGACAGACGGCGGAAGCCTAAAGCCACGTCATCGTCCAGGTAATAATCGTCCTGGTCGGGGCCACGGTGACGGATGCGGTCGGCCATGGCTTTGATGATGGCGAGGCGGTCTCCCATGAGGCCGTTAACAATGTATCCTGCAAAACCACACATATGTGAAATCCTTTCTGTGATGGGGTTTAGTATCCGGTTTTTTCACCGGCGGAAAAATTCTGAAGCCGTCCCGCCGTCTCTGCGGTCAGGAGGTTTTGATAGTCTGGTTTGAGGGGCTTTTCGCACCGGATAACAGAACACTTAGCCAGCACTTCCAGTGCGTCTAAGTAGCCCGGTCCGATGGGGTAATCCCGTTTGATGAGGGAGAGCTCAGTGCAACCCAAAATGATACACTGGCAGCCCCTGCCCCGCAGTCCCTCCGACACTTCCCGGAAAAGCTCTATTTCTACCGGAAGGCCGGCCTTGACGTTGTCGTAGATGAGGTGCATGACCTTTTGCTGCCCTTCCTCAGAAGGAGTGGCGAAGGCAATGCCTTCCTTGGCTAAAGCGTCCTGAAACAGGTTTGTAGAAATGGTGCCGCTGGTAGCCATAATGCCGGCTTTTTGGATGCCATGGGCTTTCAGGTAGGCGGCTGTCTCGGTGACGATATTGATAATGGGGATATCCACCGAACGTGAGAACTCATCGTAAAAATGGTGGGAAGTGATACAGGGGATGGCGATGCAGGAAGCCCCAAAAGTTTGAAGCTCTTTGGCGTACCGAATAATGGCCGGAAGGGGGCTTTCATCGCTTTTCCCCAGAATGTAGGCCGTCCGATCAGGAATGGCGGGACGGTTTAACACTGTTACGGGCAGATGCTCCTGATCGGTCTTCACGTCGGTCATTTTGACCACCAGTTCTAAAAAATAGGCGGTGGCCATAGGGCCCAGCCCGCCGATTACACCTAAATGTTTCATTCATGCAGTCCTTTATTGCCGAAATATTTGCGGTATTTTTGGTAGTAGCTCATCTGATTTTTCGCGAAATAGATTCTCCGTTTCAAGTTCCGGTCCGGTGCATAGTAGAGGGAGCGGCAAAATTTCTTTTCCTTGATGAGCCTTTTCGCCTCTTCCTTCACCTTGGGGTCTTTGACGTACTGGAAGATGATTTTCTTCGGGATAATGGTCCAGAGGACCTTGTTATCGGCGATGACGCAGTCCATAGGCTTATTGTAGATGACATCGTCCACCAGAAATTTTGCTAAATTGTAGCCGGCGGCGGTGACAAAAAAGCTGGACCGGCCCTGCCTTAAATTCATCTCAAAGAGCTTGTACTGCCCGTCTCGGGGGTCATACTTCATATCGAAGTTGGAAAACCCGACATAGCCGATACCCTCTAAGAAGTTTTTCATCCGCTCCGACAGCTCTTTGTCCACGCTGTTGATAATGGCGGCGTAACTGCCGATGCCTTCGGGGGAATGCTCCTCCAAAAGAGCGTTTCCAAGAGCGATGAGTTTTACCTTTTTGTCTTTGCCGGAATAGCAGTTCATCACCCGCATGTTGGAATCGTCGCCGGGAATGTATTCCTGCAAGATCAGGTGATCCTTGTAGGAAGAGCCATAGATGGCATTGAGGATTGCGTCAAACTCCTGCCTGCTCTCAGCGATGAAGACCTTCTTTTTGTGGGGGAACTTGCAGTTCCAGTAGGCCACGCTGTTGGAGGGCTTGATGATGACGGGAAAGTCGAAAGGAAGCTCCACCGTTTTGTAGTTATCAAAGGTGCAGGTAGTGGTTTTGGGGAAGGCGAAACCGTGTTCGGTGCAAACCTTGTAAAAGCTTTCCTTGATGGAAAGGCGCATGAGAAGTTCCTCGCTTATGCACTCAAAGCGGTAATAGGGGCGGAGTTTTTCCTGATTGCGAACCAAAAGTTTAATGTAATTGTCGCCGCAGGGAACCAAAAGCAGAGTCTGGTCTTTGGGGTAGCGGGAGGCGAATTTGATGAGAGTGTCACAAAAAACAGCGTCATCCTCGAGATTCGGCTCTACCACTTTCACCGAGACGATGCGGCTGTTGGATGTGGCGCCCAGGTGCCCTTTTCCGATGGCGACGGAAGGAATTCCGTAAGCCTCATGGAAGGAGCGGGCCATGCCGTATACGTTGACGTCGCTGCCGAGCAGGACGGGGATAAAATCTTGTGTCTGGCTGGAAGTTGACATATTTGCAGCCATTCCTTTCCGATATTTTTGCAAATTTCTTTACATACATCGTTTATTATACTATTATTATATGGAAAAAACAAGATTTATGGTTTTTGTTTCAAAAATTTTGCATGATATACTGACGGAGGGGATTGCTTTGGGTAAGTATTTGTTTTTATACCTGCTGATTCTCAATGCCATCGGTTTTTTCATCTGTTGGTGGGACAAGCACTGTGCCAGAAAAGGAAAATGGCGGGTGCCGGAAAAAACGCTTATCTTCAACACCCTCTGCGGCGGTGCGCTGGGGTTTTACATCGGCATGTGGGTGTTTCGCCATAAGACGAAACATCCAAAATTCACTGTGGGGATTCCGCTGATCCTCATTTTGTGGATTGGGGTAATTGCTTTGCTTCAATGGAAGACGGGGTGCTTTTTTTAAGCGGTGTTTCTTGATAAATTGTCCTTGCGGACGTATAATATAAACTGATTGCGTATTGTACTGAAGAGGCAACGCAGCCTCGGAGAAAGGATCGTGACCATGAAACTGAAAGAAAAGCTGAAAAGGCTTTGCGAAAGCTACGGCGTTTCCGGCGAAGAAGGGGAGACGGCCCAAATTGCCGCCGAGATGCTGAAAGAATACACTGGTGACGTCGTCATCGACGACTATCACAACGTCATTGCCAACGTATACGACGCGGGGGAAAATGCCCCTCGGGTCATGCTGGACGCCCACCTGGACGAAATCGGCATGGTGGTGACTTACATCACCGACGACGGATTTTTGAAGGTGGCTCCTTGCGGAGGGCTGGATATGCGGCTGCTCTTAGCCCA
>CABUOE010000103.1 GCA_902493155.1 uncultured Eubacteriales bacterium | reverse complement strand
CTTTGCCGCCAATAATAGGGCGACAATTTTGCGGTAAAGCCGTCAAAAACGCCCAATTCCCAGAAAGGAGTGAACAGCGGTAATGAATAAGACTAAATTGGGTTCCAAACTCTACATGGGGCTGATTTTTGCCTTTTTGTACGCGCCGATTCTGGTGCTCATCGTCTTTTCTTTCAACGAGTCCAAATCACGGGCTCTGTTTACCGGATTTACTTTTAAGTGGTACAATCAGCTTTTTGAAAACGAGCTGATTATGACAAGCTTATTCAACAGCCTGCTCATGGCGCTCTGTTCGTCCATGATTGCGACGATTATGGGGACGCTGGCGGCTGTTGGCATCAGCAAAATGGGCAAAAGAAGCCGGGCTGCCATTATGAACGTCACCTATCTTCCGGTGCTCAATCCTGAAATCGTCACCGGTATCTCGATGATGCTGTTGTTTGTCTGGTTTAAAAACGTATTCCACATTCCGATGGGATTTGTGACGGTGCTTATCGCACATGTCACCTTCTGCCTGCCCTATGTGATATTAAACGTGCTGCCGAAACTCCGGCAGATGGACCAGAATCTTTTCGAGGCGGCGCTGGACCTGGGCTGTACGCCGATACAGGCCTTTTTCAAGGTGGTCATCGCCCAAATCATGCCGGGGATTCTATCGGGCTTTATGATGGCCTTTACCTTTTCGCTGGACGATTTTGTCGTCACCTACTTTACGGCGGGCAACGGCTTTAAAATGCTTCCCACGACGATTTACGCCATGGTGCGGAAAAAGGTCAATCCCCAGATCAACGCCCTGTCGACCATCATTTTCTTGATTGTATTGGCACTTTTGATTATTATGAACGTTGTAGAAGCCAAACGGGCCAAAAAGGTGGAAAAACCTCTGTAGCCCTGGTGAAATATATTTAAAGGAGATAGATAAATGAAAAAACTACTTGCTGTTTCACTGACAGCGGCCCTGATGCTGGGCACGATGACCATGACCGGATGCGGCGCAGGCGGAGAGGACAAACCGACTCTCAACGTCTACAACTGGGGCGAGTACATTTCTGATGGCACCGACGACACCTTGGATACCATTAAGGAGTTTGAGGAAAAGTTTAACGTCAACGTCCAGTATGACATGTTCTCTACCAATGAGGAAATGTATACAAAACTCAAGAGCGGCTCGGTCAGCTATGATGTAATCATTCCGTCCGATTACATGATTTCCCGTATGATTAAAGAAGACATGCTCGAAAAACTGGATATGTCGAATATCCCCAACAACCAGTACATCATGGAGAAATTTAAGGCCACTGATTATGACCCTACCGGCGAATACAGCGTTCCCTACACCTGGGGGACTGTGGGCCTCATCTACAATAGCACCATGGTGGAAGAGACTCCCGACAGCTGGAACGCATTGTGGGATGAGCGGTACAAAGACAACATCCTGATGTTTCTGAATTCTCGCGACGCTTTCGGTATTGCCGAAAAGCTTCTGGGGTATTCTCAGAACACCACCGACGAAGGGGAAATCCGCGCGTCGGCGGACCTGCTCAAACAGCAGAAGGATGTGCTCCAGACCTATGTAATGGACGAGATTTTCGATAAAATGGAGATTGGCGAGGCGGCGGTGGCCCCCTATTACGCCGGCGACGCGGTGACGATGATCGCTGAGAACCCGGATTTGGGGTTTGTCATTCCCAAAGAGGGCAGCAACGTCTTTATCGACGCCATGTGCATCCCCAAAGGCAGCCCCAACAAGGAATTGGCCGAAAAATTCATCAACTTTATGTGCGACACCGAAATCGGTGTAGCGAACATCGAGAAAATCTGTTACTCCACTCCGCTGACAAACGTCTACGACGCTCTGCCGGACGAAGTGAAGAACAATCCGATTATTTACCCCTCCGACGAAGTGCTCTCAAATTGCGAGAGCTTTGTAAACCTCCCTGATGAGACAAATCTTTTGATTCAGGATTTGTGGAACGAAATCATTGCGGAATAAGGAAAAGTTTCTAAAAAACTCCCCCTCGTATGAGGGGGAGTTTTTCTGCTATTTCAATTCGGCGATGGTGACACCCGCTTCGCCTTCTCCAAAGACGCCCAGGCGGAAGGTTCGGATATTTTTATGCTGCTTAAGATGCTGCTGCACCGCGGCGCGGAGGGCGCCGGTTCCCTTGCCGTGGATAATGGTGATCTGATGGAGATTTGACAGCACGGCGTTGTCGATAAAGCTGTCCAAATCCATCAGCGCCTCCTCCACCGTCATACCTCGAAGATCGCATTCTGATTTGGCGTTTCTTTGAGCGGTGCCCCGGGAGGGCTTGATGGTGGAACCGCCGAACTTGACTTTCGGTTTTTTGTCTAAAAGCCGGAGATTTGACTGGTTCACCTTGGTTTTCATGATGCCCGCCTGTACAAGCACGTTTCCCGCCTTGTCGGCGGCTTTGATGACGGTGCCTTCCTTGTCGATATCGAAGATGAGCACCTCATCGCCGGGTTTCAGGGGGCGAGGCAGGGTATAGCTGATATTTTCCCGCTTTGCGATGGGGTTTGCCGCGTCATGGATTTTGTCCAGACGGTTTTTGAGCCCTGACCGGGCGGCCAAGGTTTTGGCGGAGAAATCAGCCTTGTCTTTCTGCTTACGAAGCTCGTTTAACTCGTCCATCAAAGCGTCGGCTTGGGCCCGCACGTCGGAGACGATTTTCATGGCCTGATTTTTGGCCTTTTCCACCTCTTTTGCCTTTTCAGCGGAGAGGCGCTCTTTGTGCTCCCGGACTTCCTGGCGGGTGCGTTCGATCTCTCTGTTTTTTTCCTCCAGCTGACGGGTCAAGGACTCGTACTCGTGGCGGGATTCCTCCAGGGTGTCGATGACGTCCTCAAACCGTTTGTTTTCGCTCTGGACGAGGGATTTTGCATGGTCGATGATGTCTTCGGAAAGCCCCAGCCGCTGAGAGATGGCAAAGGCGTTGGAGCGTCCAGGTACGCCGATTAAAAGCCGGTAGGTGGGGCGGAGGCTTTCCACGTCGAATTCGCAGCAGGCGTTTTCCACCCCTTCGGTCTGTAAAGCGTACATTTTCAGCTCCGCGTAATGGGTGGTAGCGGCGATTTTGGAGCCTTTGGCTTTGAGCGTTTCGAGGATGGAGGTAGCTAACGCGGCGCCCTCCACCGGGTCGGTACCGGAGCCCAATTCGTCCACCAGGACAAGGGAACGGTAATCGGCTTTGCCTAAGATAGAGATGATGTTCGTCATATGAGCCGAGAAGGTGGAGAGGGACTGCTCAATGCTCTGTTCGTCGCCAATATCCACCAAGATTTCGTCAAAAACCGAAATAGTGGAGTTGTCGGCCACGGGAATCAGCAGGCCACACATGGTCATCAGAGTGAGAAGCCCCAGGGTTTTCAAGGTGACAGTTTTGCCGCCGGTGTTGGGGCCGGTGATGACGAGGCAGGAAAAATCCTCTCCCAGATACACGTCGATGGGCACGACTTTTTTCGGGTCAATGAGAGGGTGTCGCGCCTTCCTCAGGTGGATGACACCGTTGTCGACGATTTTCGGAGCCTGGGCATTCATCCGGGAGGCCAGAGTGCTTTTGCAGAAAAGGATATTCAGGTCGATGATTTCCCGGAATAGGATGGAGATGTCCTCACTGCAATCGGCGCAGTGAGCTGAGAGCTCCGCCAGAATCCGCTCGATTTCCGCCTGTTCTTTGGATTGTAGAACGCGGATTTCGTTGTTGGCTTCCACGACGCTGGCAGGCTCGATAAAATAAGTGGAGCCGCTGGCGGAGGTATCGTGGACAAGGCCGCCCACCTCGTTTTTATATTCCGCTTTGACCGGGATGACAAACCGCCCGTCACGAGTGGTGATGATGTTGTCCTGGAGGTATTTCTGATAGGTGCTGGAGCGGATCATCTGCTCCATTTTGTCTCGGGCTTTTAGTTCCGTCTGCCGGATTTTGCGGCGGATGGCGGAAAGCTCTGGGGAGGCATTGTCGTCGATTTCCTCTTCGCTGACAATGGCGGAGGAGATTTCCCGCATAAGGGAATTGTTTTGATAGATGGAAAAAAGCGGCTCAGTGATGGAGTTCTCTTCGTTAGGGAACTGGTTGGACCACTGGGCGAGCAGTTTTCCCTGTCGAAGGATCGCTTCGATGTTTAGAAGCTCCTTGGGCGACAATACGCCGCCTGCCTCGGCGATTTTGAGCCGGGCCGCCGGATTGCGCACCCGTACAAAGGAGGGGGTGCCAAAGCGGACGGTGAGCTGAAAGGCGTCATTTGTCCGCTGCACTTCCCGCCGGACGTCGTCTATGTCGGTCATGGGCTCGATGGCCATGGCCGCGTCCCGCGCGTCGTCGCAGCAGGTGAGTTCCGCCAGCATGGACAGGATTTTGTCCAGTTCCAGCGTTTTACTGTATTTTTCGTTCATTATAATTCCTCAAAATAGTCAGATGGTGATACTTTTGTAAAATTCAAGCGACTTGAATTTGCTCCCTGCGTGGCAGAGAGTGAAGGCCTCGCTCACCGCCTCCAGCAGTTTTTCGCTGTCAGAGGTTAGCTGGAACGCAAAAAGCTGCCGGATGTCCGCGTTAAGGATGTATTCCATGGCTTTGCGAACAGCATCCGGCAGAATGATTTTTAATTGGTCGTAGGGATGCTTCAGAAGGCAATCCCCGCAAATGAGCCTGCCCTCCACTGGAAGAAAATAGACTTCTTTTTGCCCAACTTCACCACAGATGCAGCAGTCTTGAAGGTTGGGGGCAAATCCAGACAGGGAAAGCAGCCGTAATTCGTAAATAGGCTTTAAAAAGGTGGGGGTGCGCTTCTTTTTCTCCAACAGGTAGAGGGTGTTGAGGAGCAGGCGAAGGATTTCGCCGCCGTTGTCCTCAGAAGGGAGGACAAAACGGGTGAGCTCACAGAAATAACCGGCTAAGGAAAGGTTTACAAGGTCTTCCCGCAACCCGTAAAAGTTGTTTTCCAAATCGGCGGAGTTTACTATGTAGCCGCTTTTGCCTTTAAAGAGGCAAAAGTCGTTGTATGCCAGCACTTCCGCCGCAGCCGAAAGCTTGGAGCGAGCGCCCGATACGTTACGGGCGATGGCGTCCACAAGCCCCAAATCAGAAGTGAGAAGGGTCAATCTTTTGTCCTGTGAACTGAGAGGCGTCTGTGCCAAAACGATTCCGTGGGTTTTGACTGTCAAGGTTTTTTCCCTCCCCATAAGAAACGTCGGCCAGATTTTTGAACAGGAGATAGTCCGAAACTTTACCGGTTTTTTCGAATTGCTGCCATGCGGAGCTTGCTTTCAGGTCATCCATGTTGTTTCCTCCCTCATCCGTGCTGTAAAACGATTTTGTGTTATCATTTTTTACGGTTTGAGAGGAAATATAGGTGGAAAAAGTTTGCAAGGTAAGGCTTTTTCCAGCTTTTTCCGATGCTTCCCAACCTTATCCTTCGAATTTCAGGCCCAGAGAACGAATGATATTTTCGTTGTTGCGCCAGTCATCTCGTACCTTGACCCAGCATTTCAGATTGATTTTGACATCTAAAAATTCTTCCAGATCTGCTCTCGCTTCCGACGCGATTTTTTTGAGCATGGAACCGCCCTTGCCGATGATCATACCTTTGTGGCTGTCTTTTTCGCAGTAGATGTTGGCTTCGATGTCCAGAATGCCGCCTTCCTCCCGTTCCCGCATTTTTTCGATGGAAACAGCGGTGCCATGGGGGATTTCATCCCGCATGTTGCGGAGAATTTTTTCCCGAATCACTTCGCCGGCGATGACCCGTTCCGGCTGATCGGTCAAGGTGTCGTCGGGGAAGTAGTGGGGGCCTTCCGGCGTATGGGCGGAGAGCTCTTTCATCAAAATGTCGAGGCCGCTTTGTTCGGTGACACTGATGGGCACCACCGCTTCAAAATCGTGTAAGTTCTGCAGCTCGCCGATACGGATGAGGATGTCGTCCGGTTCTACTAAATCAATTTTGTTGATGACGAGAAAAACGGGGAGCTTCCGCTGCTTGAAAGTCTCGATGAGTTTCAGCTCCTCCTCATTCATTTTACCTTTAGGCTCTACCACGAACAAAACCAGATCGACATCGCCGATACTGTTGGTGACGACGTTATTCATATGGCCGCTCAGTTTTGTTTTGGCCTTGTGGAAGCCGGGGGTGTCCAGGAAAACCAGCTGCAAGTCCCCTTCGGTGAGCACGCCGGTGATCCGAGTACGGGTGGTTTGGGGTTTGGAGGAAACGATGGCGATTTTTTCGCCCAGCAGGGCGTTTAGGAGGGAAGATTTCCCTACGTTTGCTTTACCGACGATGGCGACGAATGCAGATTTTGTACTCATATAAAATTCCTTTTCTTAGGTTCTCTTATTTTTGGCGAAACAGAAGATTGCCCCAAAAGGCAAAAAGGATTCCCGTCCCAATGAGCAGGATAAAAGCGATTAACAGGTGAGGGGTGGTTACGATGGCCCACAGAGTGTCCGAAAGCTTCGGAAAGTGGAGAAATAAGCTCAGCCCAATGAGGACGGCGGTAATCGCTGCCACCAGAACCGCTCCTGCCGCCACGTCTTTGCCGATTTTAGCTAAGTTATGATAGGAGGGCATCTCTAAATTGATGACCACTTCGATGCCGGTGTTGAACATTTCCGCCACGATGACAAAACCGATGGCGAAAAAAAGCATTCCATATTCCACCGCAGAAAGTCCGTATACGAAAGAAAACGCAGCAATTAAAACTGCTGCGCTGATATGGATGCGCATATTTCTTTCGTTTTTGACGCAGTAACGGATTCCCCGTAAAGCGTACAGAAAGCTTTTGAGCAGCGCGCGGCGCTGTTCCTCTAGTTTATTCATTTTCTAATACATAGCTGGCACCTCTGGGGATGCCCAGCATCGTCAGGACAGTCTCTTCTTTTTCCCGCATGCGGACGGCTTCCACGCCGCCGTTTTCATGGTCGTATCCCAACAGGTGGAACATGGAGTGAACCGTCAAAAAGCCGATTTCCCGTTGGAGGCTATGGCCATAAAACTCGGCCTGCTCTACCGCTTTGGGCAGGGAAATGACGATGTCGCCCAATAAAAGAGCGCCGGTTTGCTCATTGCGGTCATATTTGCCGTTCTCCCCTAAGGGGAAAGACAGCACGTCGGTGGAAATATCCTTGTTGCGGTATTTGGCGTTCAGTTCCTGGATTTCCTTGTTGTCCACAAAGGAAACGGCGATTTCTGCGTCCTCGGTAAACTTTTCTTCTTTGAGGGCTGCGTTACAGCAGCGTCTAACCAGCAAACGAATCCCCGTGGGAATCTTTACCTCATTCTGTCGATTGGAAATCACAACTTTAACCTTATTCATGGTGTCTGATTTTGCCCTCCTCATAATATTTGTCGTAAGCCTTGACGATGTCCTGGACGAGTTTATGCCGGACGACATCTTTGTCGGAAAAACGGACGATTCCGATGTCGTCAATGTTGCGAAGCACTTTCATGGCCTCCAAAAGGCCGGATTTTTTGTTGTCCGGCAGGTCTATCTGGGTCACGTCGCCAGTGATGATGATTTTGGAGCCGAAGCCCAGCCGGGTCAGGAACATCTTCATCTGTTCCCGAGTAGTGTTCTGCGCCTCATCGAGAATGATGAAGGATTCATCCAGCGTCCTCCCGCGCATATAGGCGAGAGGCGCCACCTCAATATTGCCCCGTTCCTGGTATTTTAAAAAGTTTTCCGCCCCCAAAAAGTCAAACAACGCGTCGTAAAGGGGACGCAGATAAGGGTCGACCTTATTCTGCAAATCGCCGGGCAGGAAGCCCAGCTTTTCCCCCGCTTCTACCGCCGGCCGGGTCAGAATGATCCGCTCTACAGTGCCTGCGCGGAAAGCTTTTACCGCCATGGCCACGGCCAGATAGGTTTTGCCGGTACCGGCGGGGCCGACGCCCAGGGTGATGGGATTGTTCTGGATGGTTTGAATGTATTTTTTCTGTCCTACCGT
>CABUOE010000102.1 GCA_902493155.1 uncultured Eubacteriales bacterium | reverse complement strand
TGGACAGCGGCAAGGTGGATTACGTCATCTCCACCTCGGAAAAAGGCCGTCAGCCCGCCCGGGACAGCGTAAAAATCCGCCGGAAAGCGGTGGAGCGGTCCATCGTCTGCCTCACCTCCATCGATACGGCCAACGCCATCGCCGACGTGCTCCATATGGATAAGACGATTGACGATGTGGAGCTTATTGATATTACCAAGATTTAGGGAAAATTATCCGGCAACCTCCGTTCGCCTGAATCTGTCCCTATTACACACCGGTTCTTACAGAAAAATGTAGGGGCGAACAGTGTTCGCCCGAAGAATCCTTCATATGAGAACGGGCGAACACTGTTCGCCCCTACAAATCAAATCGGTAATTACCTCAAGGTGATTACCGATTTGATTTATACTACTACCCTATCTACAAGAAAATTCTGGAAATCTATTGACATTTGCTCGACAAACCGATATACTATATTTGTCGAGCGAAAGGAGGTGTCTATGCCCGGCAAGAAAATGGGGAGACCGACTGATAATCCAATGCCTATCCGTGTGGGATTCCGGCTGGATCCAAAAACGCTTAACCTGCTTGACGAATATTGCAAAAAAAATAACATCCGGCGTTCGGACGTTATACGGCAGGCGATTATTCAGTACATCTCCGAATAAAAAAACAGGAAGCGGCGCACGTCGACAAACTTGCTCACCGCTTCCCCACAACCGCAATCCCAAAAGGAATTTCGGCGTAAATATTATAACATAACCTGCACCGGTTTGCAAGAATGTTGTACCATGCGCCGCTGTTTCTTTCAAGGGATTGCTGGAAAAAACGGAGAAATTATTATGGATGAAACAAATAACCTGGTCGCAATCGAAATCTGCGACGAAAACGGCAATCTCTTTACCACAATTGAAATTTCGGAAGAACTTATGAACCGCGTGGAACGTTTAGCGGCAAAAGCCGGCTGTTCTCCCGAGGAAATGCTAGACCGTATCCTCCACTCCTCCGTCGAAAAATATTTCGACGGGATGGCAACCGAAATCAAAGCCGGAAAGGAGAATGACCTGTGATTGTCCGCAACCTTAAGCAGGAGCAATACGACCTTCTCTGCCGCATGCTGGACGAAATTCCAGGGAATCCCTTAGACGCCAGCCGCACCGTCACCCTGAACGTAGGCGGCGACAGCTTCGCTTTAAAGCTACAGCCGGAAAAGTCCTGCCGCGTCGCCCTTTTGCAGGCGGTGCGGGCCGACCGGCGGCACTCCCCGCCGGAATGCACCCTCGTCACCAAAGGGCGCATTTTGTCGGCCCTGCTGGAACTGTTTCTCGTCCAAAACCTGACCTAAAAACCTGCCCGCAGTACTGTTCTGCGGGCGGGTTTTTGCACAAATTCAGATAAAGGCCGCCGCTCCCAGCAACAGGAGAAGCCCCGCCCCGTTGACAAGGGTAAACACAGTTAGGTACTTAAAAGGCTTGGCTTTCGGAGTGCGGATGTAAAATTTGAAAGAAATCAGACTGGCAAGAGAAGCGATGAGCGTCCCCAAGCCGCCGATGTTGGTCCCGATGAGCAGGCCGCGGCCGTTTTCGGTAAAACCGGACAGCAGGACCGCCGCCGGTACGTTGCTGATAATCTGGCTGGTGAGGGCCGAAGTGAGCACCGCGCTCTGGCGGAGCATCCCGTCCAAAAAATCCCGCACCGGCCCGATGCGGCCCATGTTTCCCGCAAAGACGAAAAAGCAGATGAAAGTCAAAAGCAACCCGTAATCCGCCCGCAAAAACAGTTCCCGGTCGAAAATAAGCAGGGCGGCCACTACTACAATCAACAGCGCCCAATAAGGGAGCAGCCGGAACACCGACAGCAGACAAAGCACAAAAAGTCCCGTCATCAACAGGAGAATGCTGGGCTTTCGGATGTGCTCCTGGCGGGCAAAAGAGACTTCAATAGCGTCGCTTTTTACGGCGCTGGCCGCCGCGCAGAGGCCGATGAGGCTCAGCAGCGTCAGCGGGCCCATAGCGGCGAAAAAATTCCCCGGCGACAGGCTGTACCGGCCGTAAAGGTAAAGGTTCTGGGGATTTCCGACCGGGGTCGCCATCGAGCCCAGGTTGGCCGCAGCCGTCTGCAAAACAATCAGGTAGATGAGCCGACGCTCCTCCCCGATCATCTCCATCACCAGAATGGTAAAAGGCACAAAGGTGATAAGGGCCACGTCGTTTGTAATCACCATCGAACTGAAAAACGGCAGCAGCACCAAAATAAGGCTCAGCAGCCGGAACTGCTTTTTGCCCGACAGCAGTTTTTGAGCCAGCAGGTGAAACAACCCGCACTGCTGAAACCCGGCCACTACCGTCATCAGGCAGAAGAGCAGGCAGAGCACCCGCAGGTCGATGTAAGACAGGTATTCCCCATCCGGCGGGACGAAAAACATGGACAGGACGGCGCAGGCCGCCGCGATGAACAGGACGGCTTCCCGCCGGAAAGCCGCCTTGCAGGCATTGAGAATTTTTGTGAACATGAATAACTTCCTTGTTGTCTGAATTTTTGGATTATTCCTCCGTCTTTTCTGCGTCCTCCATCCGCTTGAGCCCATAGATGTAGACGGCGGCGATAAGTTCCGTTGGCACCATCATCGCCAGGCCCCAGAATTCGCCCATATCGCTTCCCTCCGCCATGATCCGCTTCAGCTCGCCGTAGAGGAAGCTGACGATATGGCTCTTGCCCTCCTTCTGCACCCGGTCGAGAACGTCCTTGGGGACAAACACCTTGGTGTTCCGGATTTCTTCGAGCGTGTCGCCGATGATGCCCTCTACCGAAGCGAACTTCTCAAGAATCGCCTCGTTGAAGCTTTTGGCGGTGTAGGCCTCCGTCGGGTCCACTTCCATGAGTTTTCCGGCGATCTCCATGGCCGAGGTGACCACCTCCTCCACCGTGATTTCCTCTTTGGGATTGCGGCGCATAGCCTTCACCAGCCGGAACCGGGCTAGGTGCTGGAAATAGTCAGGGCCGCCCATGCTTTCCCGGGCCATGGCGAAAATCTCATCAGCAAAAGGGGCCATCCGCTCGGCATTGTAGCGTATCTCACGGGGCAGGAAGGTGTACGCCCCGCCCTCCATCTTACCGTAGAGCTTCATGGCGTCCAGATATCCCAGCTTTATGTTACGGGCGGTGAGGGTGGGTTCAAACCACAGAAACGGTCCTAAATCCCAGCTGCTGCTGATGTACTGCACCGGGACGGACTGGTTTTTCGGCTTTTTGAGCACCCCGACGCTGTCCAAATTGATGGCCAGCACCTCGTCGGCTCCCATAGAAATGGCCAAATTGATGGGCAGATTATCCCGGTAGCCCCCGTCGATGTACTGCTTGTCGTCGATCTGCTTGCTCTTAAAGGCCGGGAAGCAGGCCGCCGACGCCACCAGATAGTCGATGAGCTTCCCCTCCGGGATGTCTTTTTTCGATAGCTCCAGCGGCTTCATCGACGGGTACTCCACCGTGACGACGCCCAAATCCACATCGGACTCCCGCACCCGCTGTTCCGACACCACGTCCCGCATGATCTTTTCCAGCGGGGCGAAATCCACCCCGTTTTCCTCCAGCGATTTCTGGATGAAGCTCTGCCAAACTCCCGCTTCCCAGTGCCGCTTCTGATAGTCCACGTCCTCGGGCTTCAAATCGATGTCCACGATGTCGGGGGTGGTGAGCTTCTCCCACATCTCCAGGGCCAGATCAAAGTCCTTCTGAACCATGATAGCGCCGTTTAACGCCCCAACCGAAGCCCCTGTCACAATCTGATAATCGATACCCAGTTCCCTAAGCGCCTTCCAGACGCCTATCTGATATGCGCCCCGGGAGCCTCCCCCCGCAAGCACGATCGCTAATTTCCCCATACCAGTCTCCTTTCTCGCCGGGCTGTCTTTGCAGTCCGGCTTCTGCCGCAAATAGCACTGTCACGCCCATCAATCAAAAACTCATTCCTTCTATTGTATGCTCCTAAATTTCTACCGGTATCATACCACATTTTGAAGCGCTTTTCCATCGAAGGCTGTCAATTTGTCTTGAAGGAAGTATGAAAGAGTTGTATAATAGCTGTAACAGCTTTTGTGAAAGGTTTTGATGCAATGGAAATTCAGGTACGGGGTTACGAGGCAAAAGACCTCCCCGCCCTGATGGAAATTTGGAATACGGTGGTGGAAGAAGCCAATTCCTTCCCCCAAAACAAGCCCTTTTCCCCCGAAGAGGCAGAAGCTTTCTTCGCCTCCCAGTCTTTTACCGGCGTGGCCGAGGAAAACGGCCAGGTGCTGGGGCTTTACATCCTGCACCCCAACAACGTGGGCAACTGCGGACACATCGCCAACGCCTCCTACGGGGTCAGGCAGGGCATCCGGGGCAAAGGCGTCGGGGAAAGTTTAGTCCGGCACTCTTTGAAAATGTGCAGTGTGCTGGGGTTTCGGGGGCTTCAGTTCAACGCCGTAGTAGCGACGAACGCCGCCGCCATCCACCTCTATGAAAAGCTTCATTTCCGGCGCATCGGCACCATTCCCGGCGGCTACCGGATGAAGGACGGGACCTTTGCCGACATCCACATTTACTTTCACCCCGCTGAAAGGTAGGAACCGATGAATATCCACGTCCTCCGTCAATCGGAATGGAAAGAGGCCGCCGCCCTCGTGTGGGAGACCTTCCTGCTTTTCGAAGCACCGGACTACAGCCCCGAAGGGGTGGAAACCTTCCGGCGGTTTATCGAAGACCAGCAAAATCTCCATGCCCTCAAGATATACGGCGCCTTCGACGGCGGATGCCTCTGCGGCGTGGCCGCCGTTCGAAAAGGCGGAAGCCATATTGCCCTGCTGTTCGTCCGCAAGGAATTTCAGGGCCGGGGAATCGGCCAAAGGCTGCTGCAGTGCATCCGAAAGGAGCTGCCTCATAGCAGCGTCACTGTAAATTCCTCCCCTTTTGCCGTGGGATTCTACCGCCGGATGGGGTTTATCGCTGCCGGCGATGAACAGACTGCCGACGGCATCCGCTTTACCCCGATGACATGGTTACCATAGCAAGCCACCTGCCGAAGCGTTTTCGGCAGGTGGTTTTTTAGCAATCAGCCGCTTGTAACCTGGACGGGACGTAATTTTTTGCGCTTATTCTCTACTTCTTGGACATTTTTCTCCATTTTGCATAAAAATTTCCAGAAGCCCTTTATTTGTTAAAAGATTTGTGTTATACTGGATGCACTATCATTTGAAACGGACAGGAAAGGAGGCCGCCATGGAAGAAAAAATCATTATCTGCCCCTATTGCGGCGCTGCTGTCCCGAAAAACTGGAAATTCTGCCCTAAGTGCGCCCACCTTCTGGCTGAAGAGCCCGTCATTACCGTCCTTACGCCGCCTGCGGCCAAGGGCCCCGACTGGCAGGAAAGTTTGCTGGAGGCCGTAGAGGTTTCCTACCTGGACGAATCCGACCTGGAACCTCTCGCCGGAAAAACGGACGCCCCTTCCACTGAAGCCGTCGATTCAAATAAAACGCCCATTGCGGAAAAACTTCCCTTGGAGGAAGGGGAACCTTCCTCTACCGTGGATATGGATGAAAATACCCTCCCGGAGGAAACGCCCGCTGATGGAGAAGCCTTCTTGGAAGCGGAGCAGATTTTCAAAGAACCGTCCTTGGACGATCCCCTTCCGCTGGAAAAGGAGGAACAACCGGCCGCCTCGGAGCCCTGGAGGAAAAAATGGCGGGCAGCCGCAGAGATTTTCTCGTTTAATCGTCTTTTCGGTAAGAAGGCAGCAGGACGGGCTTCCCAAACCCCGCCGCCGGAAAAAACAAACGCCCTTTCGGAAGAGGGAGCCGCCTCCCCGCCAAAAAGCCGGGACGTGACAGCCCTGCTGAAAAAAATCTTCCTATTGTCCCCCGGCGCCCCATCTCCTTCCCATTGCTTTCAGGACAAGACCGCCTCGCTGGCCGTTATTCCGCGGGTTCCGGACGCCGCCCAAAAAGGCCCGGAAGGGGCGAAACACCGGACGAAAATCGTCCCGCCGCCCATCTACCTGGCGGTGGAACGAAAACGAAACCGCCGGATCGCCGTGTTGATGCTGGTTTTGGTGCTCTCCCTGGGGTGCGGGGCGCCGTTTTTCTTCTGGATCGCCGACACTCACGCGCTGGAGACTTCTCTGAAGCTGGGGTGGAGCCGCAGCGAAGTAAATGAACGCACTCCCTATACCATTGCCCTCTGCTTTGAGGACGGCGTAGTAGAAACCTATCAGAAAAGCCCCTTTTACCGCACCGAGTACGTACTCTCTCAAAAGTCCTATGCCGTCACTTCTCCGGACACAGTGGAAATTGACGGCAAGGAGTATAAAATCCAGCTCAGTGAGGACAAAACCACCCTTACCATGCGTCCCGCGCTTTCTTTCTACGGAGCCAAAGAGGTATGGTATCTGCCAAAGAAATGATTTCCGCGCCGCTCCGGTAAGCAGTCACATGGAAGCTGAAAGTTGTCCCTCTATAGATTTTCTAATAACGCAAAAAGGAGCAGGTTTAAAACCTGCTCCTTTTTTGTGTCTTGATTCAGCCGATAAGGCCCACTTTGCGTTTGACCTTTTCCATAGTCCGGCCGGCGATACGGGAAGCCTTCTCTGCCCCTTCTTTGTAGCACTGCTCCAAATATGCCTTGTCGGCCATGAGCCGGTCGAATTCCTCCCGGACGGGCCGAAGCTCCTCGGCCACCGCCTCGCCCACAGCGGTCTTAAAGTCGCCGTAGCCTTTTCCTGCAAACTCGGCAGTAATTTCGTCCATCGTCTTACCGGTGACGACGGAATAGATGCTCATCAGATTGTTGATGCCGTCCTTGCCCTCTTTGTAGCAGACTTCCATGTCGGAGTCAGTGACGGCCCGCTTGAACTTTTTGATAATCTGCTCCGGCTTGTCGAGAATCGAAACGGTGGCGTTCTGGTTCTCGTCGGATTTGGACATCTTCCGAGTTGGGTCGGCCAAAGACATAATCCGGGCTCCCTGCTTGCCGATATAGGGCTCGGGGATACGGAAGGTGTTGCCGTAAACGTTGTTAAAACGTCCCGCCACGTCGCGGGTCAGCTCCAGATGCTGCTTCTGATCCTCGCCCACCGGCACCATATCCGCCTGGTAAACAAGGATATCCGCCGCCATCAAAGACGGGTAGGTAAACAGCCCGGCGTTGATGTTTTCCGGGTGCTTTGCCGATTTGTCCTTAAACTGGGTCATGCGGGAGAGCTCTCCGAACTGGGTGTTGCAGGCCAAAATCCAGCCAAGTTCCGCGTGGGCAGGCACCTGGCTCTGGATAAAGACGATGCTCTTTTGAGGGTCAACGCCGCAAGCCAAGAGCAGCGCGTAGCACTCCAGCACCTGTTTGCGGAGTTTTTGAGGTTCCTGCCGGACGGTGAGGGCGTGGAGGTCTGCGATCATATAACAGCAGTGATAATCGTCCTGCATCTGCCCCCAGGTCTTGACGGCCCCAAGATAATTTCCCAGGGTAAAAATTCCGGTAGGCTGGATGCCGCTTAAGATCACTTTTTTTCTTTCAGTGGTTTCGGTTTTCATCTCGCTCATAAAACGGGTCTCCTTATTACAGATTGTAAGTCATTTTGCCCAGAAGCTCGATTCCCCGGACGATCTGCTCGTCGGTGGGGGTCGAGAAGTTGAGGCGGAAGGACCGGGTCACGTCGGTTTCCCGCGGCATAAAGGCGGTGCCGGGAACGACGGCCACCTTGTGCTCCTGAACAGCTTCGGTGCAGAATTTCATCATATCCGCGCCCTCGGGCAGGGTGCCCCAGATGAAGAGGCCGCCTTCCGGGACAGTGTGGGTCACGATAGGATTAAAGTGGGCGTCCATGCCGTCCAACATCAGCTTCGCCTTTTTGCGGTAGATTTCGCAGAGATTTGCGATGTGGGCGTCCCAATCGTTGTCCCGCATAAACTGCTCACAGACCATCTGAGACCAGATGTTGGTGTGAACGTCGTTTGTCTGCTT
>CABUOE010000101.1 GCA_902493155.1 uncultured Eubacteriales bacterium | reverse complement strand
TTCTCGGTTTCCATGTCAACCGCCGAGGTGGTGTCGTCCAAAATGAGGATGGAGGGCTTCACCGCCAAAGCACGGGCCAAAGCGATCCGCTGCTTCTGCCCGCCGGACAGTCCGACGCCTCTCTCCCCTACCAGCGTGTCATACCCATCGGACATTTTGCTTGCAAAGTCCACCGCAGAAATGGCCGCGTAATGCCGGGCGTCCTCCTCGCTCATGTCGGGGTCGCCGTAGGCGATGTTGCCGTCGATGGTGTCGGAGAAAAGGAAAACGTCCTGGGTCGCCATGCCGATGTTCCGGCGCAGGGAATGGATCTCCCAGTCCCGGATGTTTATCCCGTCGATGCGGACTTCCCCGCTGGAAACGTCGTAGAGCCTCGGAATCAGGTTCATGAGGATGGTTTTACCGGAGCCGGTATTGCCCATAACGGCAACCGTTTCGCCGGGCTTGATATCGAGGCTGATGTGTTTTAACACGCTGTGATGGCCGAACTTCAGCGTCACGTCGTCAAAGGTAATTGCCCCTTTGAGCCTTCCCTCGGCTTTGCGGCAGTCGACACGGTTGACGATCAGCGGGCGCACGTAGTAAAGCTCGATGACCTTGTTGGCGCTGGCCAGAAAACGCTGGATGTCGTTTAAGATGGTTCCCAGGTTGCGGATAGGGTTTGCAAAGGTGAAGCTTAAGCCTGAAAACGCCATCATCTGCCCCATGGTGATGCGGCCGTTCATGACGAAGATCCCTCCCAGCAGAAGGACGATAATCGCCATGGATTGAGCCGTCAGCTCGATGGCCGGATAGTATTTCATCCAGAATTTGTTGACCCTAATGTTGGCGTCCCGGTAATCGGCGTTTTTCTCGTCAAACTGGTGGATTTCGTACCCTTCCCGGGCAAAAGCCTTGACCACCCGGTTTCCGGCGATGTTTTCCTGCGCCCTGGTGTTCAGCACCGAAAGCCGCTCCCGGATATCGGCGTACATGGGTCGCGCCTTTTTGGAGTAGACGTAGCACACTGCAAATATCAGAGGCAGAATGGCGCACAGCGCCAGAGTGAACAAGATGTCGGTACATAAAAAGTAGACGAGAATCGCGATAAATACCGTCAGCGCGTCGATGATGACACGAATGGTAATGGAAGCCGCATACCGCACCATGTCAAGGTCGCCGGTCATGCGGGTCATCAGGTCCCCGGCCCGGTTCCGGTCAAAAAAGCTCATGTCCTGCTGCTGCAAATTTTTGAAGATGTGGCAGCGGATGTTGTGGAGCATATCCATGACAGTGGTTTCATTGATCATGACCTGAGTATAGCCGAGACCCGTTTTCAGCAGCACAGCGGTCACCATCAAAAGTACCAATGGAACCAGCAGCTCCACCTGCCTTTCCTGCCCCGGCGGAGGAGACAGGACAAGGTCGACGATCTGCTGAGAGATGAGGGGAGTACTCAGCGCCAGCCCCGCCGACATCGCGCACATAATCAGGCCGATGACATATCGCACCCGGGGTCCTTTGAGGTTTTTCCACATCCATTTGATCTGGAACATAAAATCACCGCCATTCTTTTTTAAAACTGGTCGTATTCTGCGAAAACAGCGTAAACGCCGGCACACAGGGGCTTTTATCTATCCCCATCATCGATTTTTCAGAAAAAGTGATAAAATCCTGTCTGGAAGCCAATGCATTTCCTGGGAAATCCACCTCTTCCCCTTTTTCGGCAACCGATACCATTCCGCAGCATAAACCGACAGAAATCTCATAAGTTCCGTCTGGTTTTAATCTATTATAGCGGTTTAAAAAAAAATGAAAACCCTTTTTTGCAAAAAATTGTTCATAAAGATTACCGAATTTTTTGGATCATATTGGGAATATTGACCAACTGAAAAACGAATTTTCTCAGTTTCTTCTATTTAAAAAGAGATCTGTACCGACGGCATAATTTTTTTCAAAACTGGTCATTTTCACTCCAGCCAGCTAACTGTTTTGTCGTCTATACCTTTCCCCCATGCTATTTCTGAGTTATCACCATTTGGCTTTATACTTGACAATATTTTACTTTTGTAAAATATAGACCATTTTATCATAAAAAGACTATTTTTATAACGTTTTTTTTGTATTATATATGAAGTAGGAGGCAGAATAATCTGCTGAATAATTTTAGGAGATATTTATAAAAAGGGGAGTTGAACAAATGAAAGCAAGACCACGCATCTGTTCCTGGATCAGTATGATACTGGTTTGGACCTGCCTGCTCTACAGCGTTCCACCGATAACGGTTTTGGGCGCACCAGATGAGTGGGTGGATTTTGCAAAAGGCCTCGCCTACGAAACCAACTGGGAAGACAGTGAATTCAATGGCGGCCACGAAGATTTTGACCACACTAAACTCACCGACGACGCGACAGCCACCAGCATCTGGAGCGCCGACGCCATCCACTTCCGTTTTAGAGAAAGCGGCGAACCGATTACTTTCACCTTTGATCTGGGACAGAAACGCAGCCTGCATCAGGTGGAAATCGTCGGTATCAACGGCGGATCCGGCGTTGAAACGCCTACCCACTACCAAGTGGAGTACTTTGACGAAGCGATAAATGACTGGGTGATGGCGGGCGAAGACAACCCTACCAGCGAACTAGGTGTATACGATTACATCGTTGACCTGCCCGGCGCGCCGGTAAAGGCGCAGCAGGTCCGCATTTCGGTAACGCCCTATCCCACCTTCCTCTGCCTCACCGATATTAAAATTTGGGGTGAAGAAGGAGAATCTCCTTCCGGCCCGCAGATTCCTTCTATTACAAAGAATCTTCCGTCGGAGGAAACCGCTCTGCTGGGCGACCTGGTTACCCTCTCGGTAGAAGCTTCCGTCTCCGACGGCGGCGCCCTCTCCTACCAGTGGCTGAAAGACGGCGAACCCGTGGGGGAAAACAGTCCGGTATACACCATTGACAGCGCAGCTCTTTCTGACAGCGGACGCTACCAGGTTCAAATTACCAACACCCTGGACGGCAGCTCCGCTAATGCTCGCAGCAAGACTTGCGTCTTAACGGTCTCCCAGTCCAGTGCGCCGAAGGATCCCGTGGATTTCGCCAAAGGCCTCGTCTACGAAACCAACTGGGAAGACAGCGAATACAACGGCGGCCATGAGGACCCAGACCACACCAAACTCACCGACGACGCAACCGCCACCAGCATCTGGAGCGCCGACGCCGTCCATTACCGCAAACGGGCAAGCGGCGATCCTGTTATCCTGACCTTTGACCTTTCCCAAAAACAAAATCTGTATCAGGTAGAAATCGTGGGTATCAACGGCGGTTACGGCGTCTGGGGTCCCACCCACTATCAGGTGGAGTATTTTGATGAAGCAGCAAACAACTGGGTAACGGCCGGTGAAGGAAATCCCGACCAGGTGGAAGGCGTCTACACTTACACTGTAGACTTCCCCAGCGCTCCGGTCAGCGCACAGCAGGTTCGTGTTTCCATCACTCCTGCCGCGGACCCCAATTCCTCCTTCCTCTGCCTCACAGACATACATATTCTGGGCGTGGAGTCCGGTGCGCAAAAACCTGCCCTGACCCAGAATCTTCCGGAAATGAAATCCGCCACCGTAGGCGACGAGGTAACGCTCTCGGTGGAAGCCACGGTTGCCGACGGCGGCTCCCTCTCCTACCAGTGGTACAAGGACGGTAATCCCGTTGGAACAAACAGCCCTTCCTATACCATCGAGACGGCGACTCTTGCCGACAGCGGAAACTACTCTGTCACCGTTACCAATACCCTCAACGGAGAGACCAACAGCGTACAAAGTGCCCTTTGCGCTTTGACCGTCATCGACATGACGGCCGACGCTGTCGCCCCCGTCATTCACAGCGACCTTTTCTCCAGAGCAGCCGCCATTGAAGGCGACGCTGTCACCTTTGAAATCGCCGCTTCCTCCACCGACGGCGGCACCCTTTCCTATCAGTGGTATAAAGACGGCGATCCCATCGGGGAGAACAGTCCTTCTTACGCCATTGCGGCAGCTGCCCTCTCCGACAGCGGAGAATACTGGGTGGTCGTCACCAATACAAAAGGGGAAACCTCCGCCACGGCGAAAAGCAATATCTGCGTTTTGACGGTAAACGAAAAACTGGATAACCTTATTGCCGGAATCCCCTATGCTACCGAGCTGGTTGACGAAAATTACCACGAAGCCCATCTGGACCCCCAGCGGGCCAAAATGACCGACGGCGTAAAAGCCACCGGTTGGAACGATACGGGCAGCGTCGGTATTCACACCGGCACCGTCTCCAAATTCAGCATGGAATTTGATTTGGACGAAACCATTTCTTTCCAGCAGGTCAGCGTGGGGATGCTGCAGGCCAGCGACGTGGGTATTTCCTATCCCGCCGCCATCCAGGTGGAAAGAAAACTCGCTTCCGAGGACGAATGGGACGTCCTTTACAACGGCAATATCAGCAGATCCGGCAACGGACGCTTTGAAGTAGCGCTGACTGCCGACGATTCCATTACCGCCGACCAGATTCGCATCACCGTCACTGGCGGCGGCTCATGGACCTTCCTGGACGAAATTGAAGTGTTTGCGAAAACCGCTACCCAGTCCCCCTACGGCAAACTGGTGCTGACAGGAGGCCCCGTCATGCCCGAGGGCAACAACCTAGCTTTGGGTAAACCCTACACGGCAAACCATCCGGCAGACACCTATACCGACACAGACGGCAAAGAGCTGACCGACGGCAAATACGCCAGCGTCACCGTTCAGGATCCGGCATGGGTTGGCTACAACTTCTGGCACGACCAGGGCAAGAAAAACGCCGAGGTGGTTCTCGACTTAGAACAGGTAGAAACCTTTCAGGAAATCCGCATGAACCTGCTGCGGGCCGATGGCGTAGCCGGTCCCAAAGAAGTTCATGTCTACATCTCCAACACCAACGGCGGATGGCAGGAGCTAAAGGAAAAAACCTCTACCTTTGACGTGATTCTCGACCTGGGTTCTACTCAGAGCTTTGAACGAGTCAAAGCGGGCTTCCTCAAAGCCGATAGCATTCCGTCAAACGGCATTTTCAACTATGTATACACCTCTCCGCAGCCTCTCAGCGCCCGGTACATCAAGGTGGAATTTGTCTATGATTCCTGGGTGTTCCTGGATGAGATCGAAGTGCTCAAAGAGCCGGTTCCCCGTGAAGAACCAGAACCGAAACAGCCCCCAGCGGAGATCACCGACTCCGATCCCAATAACATCGCCTTTGGCTGCGATTATGAGACCCAATGGAACTTCATGCCCCTTATGCCCGACAACGGCAGAAAACTCACCGACGGCAGAAGAGGCGCTCCCAGCCCGGACGCCAACGAATGGACTGCGTATAACGCCTATGAAGGCGCAGGCGGCTACAAGAGCTTTAACGCCTTCCAGAGCCAGTATCCCACCGCCATCAAGGTGGAGTATTCCGACGATAAGGTAAACTGGAAAGACTTTACCGGGCAGAATTTAGACTGGTCTACAGCCCCCAGCGGCATTCAGCGGTTTGATTACGGGTCTTCCAGCCCCGTCACCGGCCGCTATGTCAAACTGACCATGACTATGGATCAGGTCATTGCCTTAGACGAAATTGAAGTTCTCAAAACAAACGACGGCCTCGCCGACGCCGAGCTTCAGCCCGACAACGGCCAGACCTACAACCTGATCAGCGGATATAACGTAACTTTATCCCGCACGCCTAACATGGGCAGCGCTTCTTTGCTCACTGACGGTTTTTATGGGCATTGGACAGAATTTGATTCTTCCTCCAATGCTTCTGACAACCACATCGCCATGAATGTTGATTTGCCCTCCTTCAACTCGGTATCCCAGATCCTTCTGCACACCAAAGACGGTTCCGGAAGCCCCGAAAACGTAGTATTCAAGGTCTCTGCTGACAATGCTGAATGGATTACATTGAAAACATTCACCGAAGCAACAGCATCCGGTGACCGCGCTTCTTCCTTCCTCTGGCAGGGAGGCGTCGACTCCTTCTACTCCAACTTGGAAGAAGCTGCAAAAGCCTACATCCGCTATCTCCGCATAGAATTCGATATCCCCTACGGCAAAACCGTGTCGGTGGATGAGATTGAAGTGGTCGGAAAGCGCGGAAAATGTTCCGATGCGGGCCTTGTCATGAACCTTCCCGGCGAGCATTACAACGTGGCGTTGGGCAAACCCTACACCGCCACTCCCGCAAACGTTGACAACACCTATCCCGACACAAACGGCATCGAGCTGACCGATGGTATCCGAGGTACCGACTCGCTGGCCGACCCTGCATGGTTCGGCTTTAAGAGCCAGGACTATGTCCAGAAATACAACTTGTGGCCGTTAAAGACCATCATCGTCGATCTGGAAGACGTCAAAACCATCACTAGCCTCCAGTTCAACATGAAGGGCGGCAACAAACCCTGGCGCATCCTGACCTTTGCCTCGATGGACGGCGAGCGGTGGACGCCGCTGTCCGAAAACCGCGATACTAACATCTGGCTCTCCCGGCTGGACAGCTTTGGCTGGCATTTTACCGATACAAACGGCGTTTCTCAGGATTTGGCTGGCGCTGATATGGTAGCCTGCCGGTATGTTCGCATCGACATCCAAATCTGTAACTGGAACCTGATAGATGAAATCGAAATCATGGGTTACGACGGCATCAAAGACGGCGCCCTCATAGCTGAAGGCGGCCGCGATTTGGAAAACGGCCAGGAATATCTGGTTCCCAGTGAAGAAACCACCGGCGGCATCCACGACCTGGCCCTTTGCTACAACGGCTGGTACGGCGTTGACGCCGAGTCCGGCAACCACATTGGCGACTGGTCTCCCGCACAGTACAAACCCTATCTCACCTATGTGGACTACGACGGAAAATCAGTAGATACCATGTTCGACGGTGTATTGCTGCTGGGTCTCTGGTCTCAATATGGCCGGTCGTATACCCCTGATCCAAATGTCGGTCCTCCGCAGATCGAAGACTGGATCTGGTACTATGAAAAAACCTTCAAAGAGGGCGGCGACATCGACAACTTAAACGAAGCCGCCAGACAGGCTTCTATCGACTTGGGCGACCCGAATTACAAGGTAAAACTGGTTCTCACCATTCCAGAAGTGCACACCGGCATCGAAAATTTTGGTACATTAAACGGCAGAAACCTGAACCTCACTCTGGAAGAGGATTGGAAATACCTCATCGACTGGTGGCTCGATATGGTCATCGGCGAAATGGAACGCAGAGATTATGAGTACATCGACTTTGCCGGTATCTACTGGCTAGCGGAAGGTCTCGAAACTGAAGTCGACACCCGGCTCTATGCTGCTGACATCATTCACGAGGCAGGGTATCATTTCTACTGGATTCCCTACTTCTTCGCCAGCGGCACTCTCTGGGCGGACAAAGCAGGATTCGACGCTGTCGCCCTCCAGCCCAACCACTTCTTTGAGGAATCAACGGATGCTACCAGTGCAGGCGCTGGCGGAATGACTCGTGTAGACAATGCCGCAAAGCTTGCAAACTACAGCCATATCGGATTGGAGATGGAATTTGACAGCCGCGTTATGCAATCTCCGCTCCGCTATAATCAATTTTTGGACTATCTCAATTCCGGTGTAAAAAATGGATTTGACGGTCCCAATGTTTACCGCGCGTGGTATCAGGGCGTCCGCGATATGGCACAGCTCGCCTACTCTCCTGTAAAAGATTTCCGTGACCTTTATGATTACTGTTATCAGTTTGTAAAAGGCACTCTTACCGAACCCATTCCCTATCTGGAAGGCGGCTTCAGCGATACTCCCACACCTGGAACCATCGGTCAGGGCGGCTCGCTCTACGGCGACGGCGGCAGCTCCATAGGCGGAGGTGGATCTTTCGGAGGCGGAAGCACCACCCCATCTAAACCCGAGACTCCTTCCACCGACGACAACTACACCTGGGAAGAGACCGACGACGGCTACAAGCTGAAAGACGCTGACGGCG
>CABUOE010000100.1 GCA_902493155.1 uncultured Eubacteriales bacterium | reverse complement strand
CCCAGGATAAACAGGCCGCCGGCGGCGCGGACTTCTTCCGCCTCGGCTTTGATCTGCTCTTTGTGTTTTGCTTCCAGTTCCTGGAAGGTCTTGCGGGCGTTGAGGATTTCCTCGTCGTCGGTCTCGCCGTAGCCGGTGGCCTCGACGATCATTTCCTCTTCAAAGCCCATTTTGCGCATTTCGTTTTTGGCCAGGTACTCGGCGTTTCCGCCCAGCATGATGTCGGTGCCGCGGCCCGCCATGTTGGTGGCGATGGTGACGGCGTCCTTTTTACCGGCCTGGGCGACGATTTCCGCCTCTTTTTCGTGGTATTTTGCGTTTAAGACCTCATGCTTGATGCCCCGTTTTTTGAGCATCTTACTGAGGAGTTCCGACTTGTCGATGGTGACAGTGCCCACAAGCACCGGCTGGTGCCGCTCGTGGCACTCGACGATCTGGTCGATGACGGCGGTGTACTTGCCCCGCTCGTTTTTGAACACCACGTCGTCGTGGTCGATGCGCTGAACCGGCTTGTTGGTGGGGATCTCGATAACGTCCAGCTTGTAGATCTCTCTAAATTCCGCTTCTTCGGTCATGGCGGTACCGGTCATACCGGAGAGCTTTTTATAAAGCCTAAACAGGTTCTGGAAGGTGATGGTGGCTAAAGTTTTGGACTCGCGTGCAACCTTGACGCCCTCTTTTGCCTCGATGGCCTGGTGGAGGCCCTCGTTGTAGCGGCGGCCGATCATCAGGCGGCCGGTGAACTCATCGACGATGATGACTTCGCCGTCCTTGACCACATAATCCTGCTCGTTATGCATGATGCCGTGGGCCTTGATGGCCTGATTGATGTGGTGCAGCAACGTCAGGTTGTCGGAATCCATCAAGTTTTCCACGTTGAAATACTGTTCGGCTTTTTTGACGCCGGAGGGGGTCAAAGTGGCGGTTTTGGCCTTTTCGTCGACGATGTAGTCGCCGTCCATGCCGTCGTTGTCCACTTTGTCGTCCAGCTCGACGACCTTGTGCATTTTCAGGGTCCGAGCGAACATGTCGGCGAGCTGATACAACTCGGTGGACTGATCGCCCTGACCGGAGATGATAAGGGGGGTACGGGCTTCGTCGATCAGGATGGAGTCCACCTCGTCGACGACGGCGAAGTTAAAGGGCCGCTGGACCCGCTGATTTTTATAGATGACCATGTTGTCGCGGAGATAGTCAAAGCCGATTTCGTTGTTGGTGCCGTAGGTCACGTCGCAGGCGTAAGCTTTGCGGCGCTCGTCGTTATCCATGTCGTGGATGATGAGGCCGACCGAGAGCCCTAGGTATTTATACACCTTGCCCATCCACTCGGAGTCACGCTTTGCAAGGTAGTCGTTGACGGTGACGATGTGGACGCCTTCGCCGGAAAGGGCGTTTAAGTAGGCGGGGAGGGTGGATACCAGGGTTTTACCTTCACCGGTGCGCATCTCGGCAATACGGCCCTGATGGAGCACGATGCCGCCGATGATCTGCACCGGGAAGTGGCGCATGTTAAGGACACGGGCCGCCGCCTCGCGGCAGGTGGCAAATGCGTCGGGGAGAATATCGTCCAAGGTTTCCCCGTTGGCCAGGCGGCCTTTGAGCTTCGCGGTCATACCGCGGAGTTCCGCCTCGCTCATGGCTTTATACTTGTCCTCCAGCGCGAGAACCTGGTTTTTTATCGGTTCGATTCGTTTCAGTTCTCTTTTGGAGTATGAACCGAACAAGGTTTTAATCAGTCCCAAAGTTTAAGTCCTTCCTTTCGGTATCCTTGCCCGCGGGGCAAAGAATGTGTATTGGATAGCCGATAGCAATACCCTCATGCCAACGCATCGGGAATTCGGATACCTTTTATCCTGACGATATGTTTGCAGGGGAATTTTTCCGATCAAACGGCAGCTCGGCGAACACAACGCTTACACAACATTATACCTGACTGAGCCGCATTTATCAAGGGGTAATTTGTGAATATTTCACATTGAAAATCAAAGGCCTAACACCCAAGATAGGGGCAGATACCTGCATCTGCCCGAAAAAAGCGCGGCCGGTGGGGTATATGGCGGAGCGCGGCCCTACCAGCGGAGCAGTTCCAGGGCATTTCGGTAGAAAATGCGGTCTTTTTCTGCCGAAGTGAGAGGAAGCGCATCGATGTATCGGGCGCCTTCTTCCGGGGAACCCCAGGGGCAGTCGCTGCCGAAGAGGATGTGTTCGGCGCCGTGGTTTTGGATGATGCGCAGGGCCTGTTCGGGGGGCACGTGGGCGGAAGCGAGAGAGGTGTCAAAAAAGACGCCGGTTCCCACAAGAAGTTCCTCCACCTCATCCCAGCGGGCAAATCCCCCCATGTGGGCCAGCACCATTTTGAGCTTGGGGAACTTTTTGTGGATTGTAAGCGCTTTTTCCGGCGTAACGCGGGTCACATCGGGGGAGACGGGGTCAAGGCCGGCGTGAAAGACGCAGAGCATATCCCACTGGGAACAGAGGTCGTAGACCTCTAAAAGGGTTTTGTCGTCCATTTCCACCTCCTGATAGTCAGGGTGGATTTTTACACCGGGGAGGCCCAGTTCCCGGATGCGGGAAAGTTCCTGGAGGGCGTCGGGGGCGGCGTGGACGCTTCCCAACGCTCGGCAGACGCAGTTGCTGTGGCCGGCGGGCTTTTTATCCAGAGAAGCGGCGAAGTTGTTGACATTTGTTTGCTGCTTGGGGGCGGTGGCGATGTTTAGGGCCAGGAATTTGTCCACTCCCCAGGCCCGCATCTTTTCCCGGGTATCGTCAAAGGTGCCGTCGGTGAGAGGCTCCTGCCCGCAGATGGAAGCTAAGTGGGGGATGGCTTTTTCCGCCACTTTAGGCGGAAAACAGTGGGTGTGAAAGTCGATGAGCATGTGTATCAGAGTCCTTTTCCGAGAAACGGCGTGATATCTCCCTTTGAAACGGGGCGGGGGTTCAGCGGGCGGCTGACAGCCGCGCCTTATAGAAAGTTTAAAGGTCCAACCGGGGTTCATTCGCCTTTTCCAACGCTTTTTAAAGTGGAAGGAGTTCATCCGCGTAATACAGATGAACCCCTTTGACGTCAATTTTATTTGGTGCCGAAGATGCGGTCGCCAGCGTCGCCAAGACCTGGGACGATGTATTTGTGCTCGTTTAATTTCTCATCCAGGTTGGCGCAGTAGATCTGCACGTCGGGATGGGCTTCAGTGAGGGCTTTGAGTCCCTCGGGAGCGGCGATGACGCAGAGAAACTTCATGTGTTTGACGCCCTTGTCCTTGAGCATCTGGATGGCGTCGACAGCGCTGCCGCCGGTGGCCAGCATGGGGTCTAAGACGTAAACTTCTCGGCTCACGATATCGGTGGGAAGTTTGCAGTAGTATTCGTGGGGCACAAAAGTTTCAGGATCCCGGTAGAGGCCAATGTGGCCCACTTTTGCGGCGGGAACCAAAGCGAGCATCCCTTCCACCATGCCCAGTCCTGCCCGAAGGATGGGGACAAAGGCCATTTTGCGGCCGCTGATGACCTTGGTTTTCGCGATAGCCACGGGGGTCTCGATTTCAACCTCTTTTAAAGGCAGGTCGCGGGTGGCCTCGTAGCACATCAGCATGGCGATTTCGGAAATCAGTTCTCTGAATTCCTTGGAGCCAGTGTTTTTGTCGCGCAAAAGGGAAATCTTGTGCTGGATCAGGGGATGGTCCATAATCATCGGTTTTAGCATCTTCATCAATGTCCTTTCCTCAAGGCTTGCCCCCAAAAGTGGGAGAAAACCGTTTTTTACATACACAAATCCCTCTCCTGGGAGGGAAACACACACGATTTTGGCCCGTTTCTATTTTTCCAGGGCATGGATTTTGGCGATGCGGCCTTCGTGCCGTCCGCCTTCAAAGGGAGTGTCCAAAAAGACGTCCACAAGCTCGATGGCAAGCCCTGGGCCTACCACCCGTCCGCCCAGGCAGAGAGCGTTTGCGTCGTTGTGGAGCCGGGTGTATTTCGCCGAGAAGTAGTCGGAGCAGCAGGCGGCCCGGATGCCTTTTACCTTGTTAGCCGCCATGGAAATGCCGATGCCGGTGCCGCAGAAAAGGAGGGCTTTTTCGCATTCGCCGCTCACCACCGCGTCGCAGGCTAGTTTCGCCATGTCTGGGTAGTCTACCGACGCTTCAGAAAAGCATCCGTAGTCTTTATAGGGGATCTTCCGTTCATCCAGGTGTTGTTTGACGGCTTCTTTGAGGGCGTATCCGCCGTGGTCAGAGGCTAATGCGATCATTTTGTATCGTTCCTTTCTGTGTGGGGCGTCTGGGATTTTTGCCGGTCTGCTCTTTTCGGTAAAATCCTTATTTTGCCGCCTGGGTTTTCTTTAAAAGCTCCCGTTCCGCCTGGGGGAGGCGGAGGTATTGAGGCATCAGCGCAGAAGCATCCAAGGGCTGTCCGCCGTTTTGGAGGAAACGCTGGGCTGCGAAGCCAACGGATGCCGCGTCCTGGAGCCTCAGCTGAGGCGGGGCGAGGGTGACGGGGAGCCTGTCCTTTAACGCGTTGTAGCAGAGGACGGCACCGTCGCCCACAAAGGTGATGGGCGCATCGTAGGAGGCGAGCTTGCCCGCAAGCTCGCCGATGGTGACGGCTTCGTCGGGGGTGAGGCGCTGAGGATAGCCGCCATCCACCCGGAAGGTGGCGGTGTAGACCTGCTGGCATCGGGCGTCCATGACGGCGCAGGTAAGGCCCTCAAGCCCCATGTAGTTGCAGGAGAGTGCTTCCAGTGTCGAAACGCCGACGCAGGGTTTGTTGAGCCCCTGTGCCATCCCCTTAATCGCGCCGATGCCGATGCGCAGGCCGGTAAAGGAACCGGGGCCGGCGCTTACGGCGAATAAATCCATCTCCTTAAGGGACATTCCGGCGGCCTTGAGCATGGCGTCGCACAGAGGCAGCAGGGTCTGGGAATGGGTGAGGTTTACCGTAACGCTTGTGCGGCAGAGTATTTTATCCTCTTGGACCACCGCCGCTGCGGCGGTCTTGGCCGAGGTATCCAAGGCGAGTATCTTCAAAATCGTTCCCCTCCGGTGACGGTGATATTCCGCTCCTCATCGCTTTTAGGCTCGATGGAGACGGTGATGGTGTCGGGCGGCAGGGCGAATTCGACGTTTTCGCTCCACTCGATGGCCAAAATCCCGCCCATGTCCAGATAGTCAAAAAACCCGGTGGAGTAAAGGTCGTCCATCGAGGTGATGCGGTACATATCAAAGTGGTAAAGGGGGATGTCCCCTCCGTAGTCGTTGACCAAGGCGAAGGTGGGGCTTGAGACCTGCGCATCGGGGGAAAGGCCCTTGGCAAGCCCACGGACAAAGGCGGTTTTTCCGGCGCCTAAACTGCCCCGGAAGGCCAAAACGTCGCCTGCCCGGAGCTTTTTGGAGAGCTCATAGGCGAAATTTTCGGTTTCTTTGGGGGAATGGGAAGTAAATCGGATCATAAACGCTCCCAATCTGTATTTAATCGAATCAATGCCCCATTTTGGGTCATTTTATTTTTCTGTTATCTATTATAGTATAACAACTGTCCCATTTCAAGCCCCGATTTGACAAAATGCATAACAATGAGGCAAAAGGGGAGGGGGAAGTTTGTATTGACAAGAATTTTAATTCATAGTATAATACTAGTAATTAAAATTTTCCAAATGTTTCCGAAAGGATGGTTCTGATGAATATCAAAAATTCCCTTACCGAACTCATCGGCAGCACCCCCCTGCTCAATCTGAGCCGCTTTGCTGAAAAACGGGGCCTGGGGGCCGAAATCGACGCAAAGCTCGAATACTTTAACCCTCTGGGCTCTGTCAAAGACCGGGCGGCCTACGCCATGATCCTCGATGCAGAGCAGAAGGGCCTCATTAACAAGGACACAATTATCATCGAGCCCACCAGCGGCAACACTGGCGTGGGGCTTGCGTTCGTAGCGGCGGCCAGAGGGTATAAACTCATTCTCACCATGCCCGAGACCATGAGCGTCGAGCGGCGCAAACTGGTTGCGGCTTTGGGGGCGGAACTCTGCCTCACCGACGGCAAGCTGGGGATGAAGGGGGCCATCGCCAAAGCGGAGGAGCTCCACAAAGAAAACCCCAATTCCTTTATCCCACAGCAGTTTGAGAACCCGGCAAACCCCGAGGCTCACCGGAAAACCACCGCTCAGGAAATTCTTAAGGACACCGACAAAAAGGTGGACATTTTCGTAGCTGGGGTCGGTACCGGCGGCACCCTCACCGGAATCGGTGAAGTGCTGAAGCAGGAGATTCCCGGCGTGAAGGTGGTTGCGGTGGAGCCCAAAAACTCCCCGGTTATCTCCGGCGGGCAGCCCGGGCCGCACGGCTTGCAGGGCATCGGCGCGGGGTTCATTCCGGGGAACCTGAACGTGGACATCATCGACGAAGTGATTACGGTGGAGAATGAGGAAGCTTACGTCGCCTCCCGTGAAGCGGCCAAAACGGAAGGGCTGCTGGTCGGCATCTCGTCGGGAGCGGCTCTCCACGCTGCAAGCGTGCTGGCTTTAAGACCCGAAAACGCGGGCAAACGGATTGTCGTGCTACTGCCGGATACGGGAGAGCGGTATCTGTCCACCCCGCTGTTTGAGGTGGAATAAGGCGTGTCCGGCCGGCGGACGGGGGGCCGCTTTGTCAGAAGTTTGTGTAGATAGCGTCCCCGGAGAAGGCGGGCGGCTGCGCGGGTTGAAATATCCAGGCCCAGACAAACTGCTCGGCGGTCATGTTGCCGCGTGGGTTGAAGTTACATTTAGGAGGGCGTCAAGGTCATTATGGCGGCCGCTGCGTCTCATTACAGGCGCGGCGCGGGTTGAAACGGCAGTCGGATCGCGCCCAGCAGTTCGGCGCGCTGTGCCGCTTCCCAATGGGGAAGCGAGGATTGAAATAACCTGACGAATCGGCAGCTTGTCTGTTTTGGGGCCGCGCCTTTTTGGCGCGTGGGTTGAAACAGCTCTTCCGGTGTCATCGGTGGACGTTCCATCAGCCGCCCCCTGCGGGGCGTGGATTGAAACAGGATGTCCTTTTCGCTTTGGATATAGGCCAAAGGTTTGTATCGTCGGGGAGGGGAATCCCTCCCCGTTTTTGCGCCAGGATTGACAGAGAACGTCAAATCGGGTAAAATCAAGGGGAGTTTTGAGGAAACTTCCGCTCCGGGGAGGGCGGGGGGATCCTTAGACAGAACCGATGAATCGTAAAAAAGGAGCCTTTTTGGAAAGGCGGTAGTTTGAAAGCAGACTTTCAAACTGGAGTTGGGATTTTTGTCTCCAATACAATGGCGGAACCCAGCTTCCCTGAAAGGAATGGTTATAGGTATGACAGTACAGCAGTTGCAGCAAGAAATCAGGACACTCAAAAAAGAGACGGGGGCGGTGATTTTAGCCCACAGCTACCAGACGCCGGACATCTTGGAAATCGCCGACCACACGGGGGATTCCTACAAGCTCAGCACCATTGCGGCAAAGCTGCCGGAAAGCTTAGTCGTCATGTGCGGCGTCCGGTTTATGGCGGAGACCATCAAGATGCTTTCCCCGGAAAAGACCGTCCTGCTGCCGGCTCCCGAGGCCACCTGCCCCATGGCGGAGCAGATTGCGCCCCAGCGGGTGCGGGAATACAAAAAAGAGAATCCTGATACCTGTATCGTGGCCTACATCAACACCACCGCCGCTTTGAAAGCCGAATGCGACGTCTGCGTCACCTCGTCCAGCGCTTTGCAGATTGTCAGAAACATCGGGCAAAAGGACATTCTCTTCATCCCGGACAAGAATCTGGGGAGTTATGTCAAAGAAAACGTCCCGGAAAAGAACATCACTCTCTGGGACGGCTGCTGCCCCGTCCACAACGCCATTACTGCGGAGGATTGTGAGCGGGCGAAGGCGCTGCACCCCAAGGCAAAGCTGCTGATGCACCCGGAAATTCCCGCCGAGGCCCTTAAGTACGCCGACGTGGTGGGTTCCACCGCGGCGATTCTCGATTACGCCTTACAGACCGACGAGGAGTGCATCATCGGCACCGAGA
>CABUOE010000099.1 GCA_902493155.1 uncultured Eubacteriales bacterium | reverse complement strand
ATCCAAAGGTATCCCCTTGGCCTACGAAATGGCCCGTCAGCTGGGTATCCGATATGTGGTCGCCAGAAAAAGCGTTAAGGTGTACACCATCGATCCCATTGAGGTAGAAGTCCAGTCCATCACCACTAAAGGCTCCCAGAAGCTGTACCTGGGTCGAGATGAGGTTGAACTTCTAAACGGCAAACGGGTCCTCATTGTCGACGATGTCATCAGCACTGGGGAATCTCTGAAGGCGCTGGAAGCCCTGGTGGAAAAGGCGGGCGGCAAAATCGTCGGGCAGGCTGCTGTCTTAGCAGAAGGCGACGCCGCTGACCGCAAGGATATTTTCTATCTGGAAAAGCTGCCGCTCTTTTTCAAATGACCTTAAAACATCAAAAAGGACTTCTGGAAATGATCCAGAAGTCCTTTTTTGATTTCATTTAATAAGCCTCATCGTCATCGGAAACCGCTTCGCATTCTTCAATTGCATCCTGCTCGTCGGGGAATGGGGGAATGGTCTCTTCCTCCGGTTCCTCTTCGTCAGCAGGGGCCTCCACAGGCTCTTCTTCGTAAAGGGAATCATCGTCCTCGTCGGACTCAAAATAGGCGTCCGGATCGTAATCCAGATGATCGGCAAGCGCCTCGCTCTTCCGTTTGATAAACGTCGTCACTGCAACTGCGGCTGCGGCAATGGCAGCGGCCGCCGCAAAAATGGATACCCATACACCTTTTTTCATCTCTTAGCCTTCCTTTCTCTCTATGTAGTTTATCCTATTCATATTTAAATATCACCGGTCAGACTGAAGATGACAGACAACCCGCAGATAGGGGCTGTCTCACAGCGGAGAATCCGCTCGCCCAACGTCGCCGGCAATACCTGATGCCGCCCTAAAAACTCAATTTCTTCCATAGAAAAGCCGCCTTCGCTCCCTACGAAAACACCTAAATCTAGGGTTTGCTGGTCCACTAGTTCCTTTAAGCGCTGGCCGCCGTTTTCGTAAAAAACGATGCTTTTTAAAGGGAGCCGCTTTACCGCCTGCTCCAATGTTAGAAGTTCTGTAACCTTGGGAATAATCCCTCTTCCGCTTTGCTTGGCCGCTTCCAAGGCAATTTTATTGTACCGCTCCACCTTTTTTTTCATGGATTTTGGGTCGGGACGGGAGATGCAGCGGCTGGTCAGGACGGGAACGATTTCATGGACGCCCAGCTCCACGCTTTTCTGGATAATCAGTTCCATTTTGTCGCCCTTGGGCAGCGCCTGGAACAGGGTTACCTTCGCACGAGGCTCCGATTTGGTTTCCTCTTTGGAGACAATCCGGATGGTGACTTCTTCGTCCATCTCTTCTATTGTGCCCTGATAATCCCATCCTTTTCCGTCACAGAGGATAATTTCATCCCCAACCGTAAGCCGCAAAGATTTTGCCATATGTCTTGCGTCTTCGCCGGCAATCCGGACTTTTTCGGAACCGATTTCCGGCAGAAAAAAACGGGGCATTGCGATCACCACATTTCTCATGGGGTATAGATTTTTGCCTATTGCGTTATCATATCCTTATTTTGCCATAGATATAAGCGCAGAATATAGCAAATATATGAAATTTTATTTAAAATTTACATCTCTGGTTTTTCTTCGGGGCGCAGCAGCTTTCTGCTGTAAATCAAAAACAAAATTCCCGTGGTCACTGACGCCAGAATATCGGCGATGGGCTCGGCGTAAAAAAGACCGTCCGTTCCGGTGAGCCCGAACATTCCGGTAGAAATAAAGAGGGGAGGGAGCACCAGCGCGATGGGAATAAGAAGGATGATTTTGCGAAGCAACGCCAAAAACATAGAAATCTTGGCCTGCCCCAAAGCCACGAAGGTGCTTTGGCAGGAATGCTGCACAAACATAATGATAAGTCCGAACATAAAGATGCGGATGCCGTAAACGCCGATATCCAACAGCGCTGGATCATCATTGAAAAGATAAATCAGTGCCTGGGGCCAGAACATGACAAACGCCCAGACCATCCAGGAGATGGCCATGGCGGACAACAGCATCATCTTAAAGCACTTTTTGACCCGGGCGTAATTTTTGGCGCCGTAGTTGTAGCTGATGATGGGCTGCGCGCCTTGGGTAAGGCCCATAATCGGCATGAGTACCACCTGCATACAGCTGATGATAATGGCGATAGCGCCCACATAATCGTCGCCGCCATACTTTTGCATACCGGCGGTAAAAGTAAGCTGGATGAGGCTCTCAGTGGCTTGCATAATGAAAGGTGAGAGGCCCAGCCCCAGTACCGGAAGCATAATAGAACGGTCAAGCCTGAGGTTTTTTACGTGGATTTTCAAAATGGTCTTTTTCCCGAACAGGAACCAGAGCACCCAAACAGCGGAAACGAACTGAGCAATAATTGTGGCCAGCGCGGCTCCGCGGACTCCCATGCTGAGACCATATATAAAAATCGGGTCTAATATGATGTTGATGACAGCGCCGATCAGCACCGTTTTCATGGCCGTTGAGGCAAAACCCTGGGTCGTGATAAACTGGTTGAGCCCCAGCGACATCTGGACAAACAGGGTGCCGACGAGATAAATGGATAGGTACTGATTGGCGTAACCGAAGGTGTTTTGAGACGCGCCAAACCAGTAAAGCAGCGTGTCCTTTGTCAAAAAGAAAAAGGCCGTCAGCACGACAGAAAACCCCATCAGGGCGGTAAAACAGTTTCCCAGAATTTTTTCCGCCTGTTTTAGGTTGTCTTCTCCCATTTTGATGGCTGCCAAGGGTGCTCCGCCCATACCGATAAGAGCGGCAAAGGCCGAAATAATCATGATGATAGGAAATGCGATCCCAAGGCCCGCCAGGGCCAGTTTTCCCTCTCCGGGGAGTCGGCCAATATAGATGCGGTCGACAATGTTATAAAGCGCATTGATGAGCTGTGCTGTAATAGAAGGTACAGCCAGTCGGAATAACAGCTTTCCGATGGGGGCTGTGCCCAAATCACTGTTCTTGGTTTCTTTTGCAAATTCTGACATGTCTATCCCTTTCCACGGTAAAATCGTTATTACCAGTATACCATATTTGCATAGAAAAAGGGGGGGAAATCTGCAAAAAAGAAGACGGCATTTATCAAATGCCGTCCCAAACTTTATTTCTTTTCTTTGAAGATTTTTGTCAGTAATACCATGACACCAATCAGAATTAATGTGACGGCCAAAATACCGCCCATTCCCATGCCCATCATAGGGAGGGTTTGTAAAAAATTATCAATGTTTTCAGGACTGAATCCCATTATTACCACTCCTTAATGAAGAATCATATTGAGCACCAAACCGCCAGCGATGACCGAAGCTACCTGACCGGAAACATTGGCGCCCACCGCGTGCATCAGCAGGAAGTTCTCGGGGTCTTCTTTGAGGCCCATCTTATGAACCACACGGGCGGACATGGGGAAAGCGGAAATGCCCGCTGCACCGATCATGGGATTTACCTTGTGCTTGCTGAACAGGTTGAGAATCTTCGCAAACAGTACGCCGCCAACGGTGTCAAAGATGAAGGCGATCAATCCAAGGCCCATGATAAGCAGTGTATCCCAAGCGAGGAAGGATTCCGCCTGCATTTTGAAGGCGATGGTGAGACCCAAAAGCAAGGTAATGAGGTTTGCAAGCTCCTTCTGAGCTGTCTCGGAAAGGGCGTTTAAAACGCCGCACTCCCGGATCAGATTTCCGAACATCAAAAAGCCGACCAACGCAACCGATTTGGGAGAAACCAATCCCACCACCATGGTGACGATGACGGGGAAGAGAATTTTTGCAGTTTTGGAAACAGGACGGGCGTGATAGTCCATACGGATGCGCCGTTCTTTTTTGGTTGTAATGAGGCGGATAACCGGCGGCTGGATAATCGGCACCAACGCCATATAGGAGTAGGCCGCCACCATAATGGCTCCGGTGTATTGGGACTTGAGCACGTTGGCGACAAAAATTGAGGTGGGGCCATCCGCCGCACCGATAATGGAGATGGACGCTGCGTCCTTCAAATCCGGAAAGAAAAGGGACGAAAGGCTCAGCGTAAAGAAAATGCCAAACTGGGCCGCCGCGCCGAAGAGCATCATCTTTGGGTTTGAGAGCAACGGCGTAAAGTCAATCATCGCGCCGATACCAATAAATAGCAGTAGGGGGAACAGCTCGTTAGCGATTCCGGCATTAAACAGCGTTTCAATGACGCCGGGTTCGGTAATTCCCTCGGTAGTTGTCTCCAGCGCGCCGGAAAAGGGCAGGTTCACCAAAATCGCGCCGAAGCCCATGGGGAGAAGCAGTGCCGGCTCCATGTCCTTTTTTATGGCTAGGTAGATGAGCACGCCGCCGATCACCCACATGATCACCTGTTTGGGAAACAAATTCCAGTCCATACTGGAGGAAAAAAGCGGTATCAATTCCTCAAGCAAAAGAAAAACCTCCTTAGTTATTCGGATATGCCATCCTTTATTTGGGAAGCAATCGCTTCCAATACAAAAAAACAAGACTTCCATTACGGCAGACGAGGCCACAATAAAAGTCTTGCTATAAAAACACAGTGTGCTTTATAAGCCTGCGCGGATTTTTCAATCGTCCTGACGCGCAAGGCTACGGCAAAATGCCGCCAGCTACTCCCTCATATTGAGAAAATGGTAATCTGTTCAATTCGTTAACAGTATAAAACATCTGTTAAGATTTGTCAACAACAAAGAGAGCATTTTGGAAGGCCCTTTTTCCAACTACCTTCATTTTTCCCAAAATATCCGCTTTCATCAGGATTTTTTGATAAAGACATGGAGGCATTTGGGGCAGGTGATCTCGATTTTACCCACACCTTTCGGCACCCGCACCTGCTGTTTGCATTTGGGGCACTTGTAATAGGAGTGAGTGGTGTCCTGGGCGCGCTGCTGGCGTTCCCGTATTTTTTTCTGGATAGGGCCCCAAACTTTCATGAAAACAGCGTATTCTTTTCTGCGTGCCTCGATATTCCGGGAAAACATTCGGAAAAAGCAGTACAGATAGATGACACAGGCAATGAGATACACCGGCAATAGATTAAAAATCGAGCCGATAAAGGTAAGGATCGCCCCCACAATAATCAGGGCAAAGGACAACGGGTCGACGCCGTAGCGTCCTCTCATAAAGTTTACAAGCCAGTTCAAAAAAATTCCCTCCGACGCAATAATGGGACGGAAAACCGCCGCTTTGATAATAATCATAGTGCGGGAAAGCCAGAATGTCAACCGGATTGTCCAGCAGTTTACAAATTGTTTCCTTTCATGTAAAAACCTCCCGCTATGCTAAGCGGGAGGTTTCGTTTCCTTAAATAAATTTGACTGCGGTGCCGTAGGCAATGACTTCTGCCGCTCCCTGCATAATCGCAGATGATGCGTACCGGATATTTACGACCGCGTCGGCCCCCAATTGCTCTGCTTCCTCGACCATGCGTTTGGTCGCCAGTGCCCGGGCTTCGTTCATCATTTGGTTGTAAGCCTTCAGCTCACCGCCCACAATGGTTTTAAAACTCTGGGTAATGTCTCGGCCGATATTTTTCGACTGGATGGTGCTTCCCTTGACAAGTCCCAACATTTCGAAATTTTTACCGGTAATGTAATCAGTATTGACTAAGATCATCTTCTTCACCGCTCCTTACTTCTTTGATTCGTTCCACTAAAACAAAGACGGAAACTCCGATGAGCGCCAGTGGGATAAGGCTGCCCAGGAGTTTTACCCACAATGGGATGCTGAACAGAAAAGCCAAAACCACAAAAGCAATTAAGTAGAGTACGAGCAGAGTTGTGATGACAATAGGGGCTATGAGTTTTTTTACTTTCATGATGGACTCCTCCTCCGCTTTTCTTCATTATAGACACAGATCAAAAAAATTGCAAGGATTTTTCTATAGGGAAACAAGAATTTCTTCGCCGTCAGCGGTATAGACTTCCACCAGGGTAAACTTCCCCCATTCTCGGCGAACCTCTCTGAGCGCCACCCAAAGTCTGTCAAACTGCTTTGGTGTAATCTGAACAGACGGCGCGCTTTTTTGCAATGCTTTAGAAGCAATCAAAGACACCGCGTGGTTAAAAGCAAGGGCATTCGGCACCGGAATCGTCAGTTTGATATCTTTGGTGTGGACACGGACATACATACCATTTCCCCCTTAATCAATGGTGATCTCTACGTTGTCGCCGTTTGCGCTTTCCACTTCCACCAGTTTTCCGATGACCCCGCTTTCCGCCATGCGGAGCACCGCTTCCAAATCAATATCCTTGAGAGCCGAGACATTGGAGACTTCCGGCAGCTGCATGCCGATTTCAAGCCCCACCTTGACAAGAGACAAGGGCAGATTCACCTTGATGATATCTCCCTGGGCAGTATTGACACGTACCCGAAGAAGCATTTTGTTGAGGTCTTTGCGCTCTCCTTCCGGCAAAACCTGAACAATTTTTTGGGATTCTCCCCGCAAAAGCTCGTCGATACTAATTCCGAAAAGGTCAGATAGGGAGGGGAGAAGGCTGATATCGGGACAGGAGAGGTCATTTTCCCATTTGCTCACCGCTTGGGAGGAAACCCCCATTTGCTCCGCGAGCTGATCCTGGGTAAGATTCATTTTTCTTCTTTGTTCTGCAATTCTAGTTCCTAATGTTACTGCCATAATAACGCCGCCTTTCTATAAAACGAATCGTGTTTGTATGTTTTTCCGAAGAAGCTTCTTTCTGCTTTCATTGTACCCTGGGGAAGGAGAAAAACAAACCCCTTATTCGTTGATTCTAGTAAACCATCCGTTGTTTTTCTGTCTACCTATAGTTGTCTACCTATAGTTGTATTCCTCTAATTGCATGGATACAAATCTGGGGCAGCGGCAAGAGGAACCATCTTTTAATAATTCAGTCCTTCACGGGATTTCTATCGCTTTCCAGCGATGTTTCCTATCAGCAAAGGCGGCAAGTTGAAACTTGCCGCCTTTACAATCGTTAAAATATCCTGATACCCTTACTGGATCCACTGACCACTGACATCCACTTTGTACCCGCCAACGGTAGTATCTGTGGCCATGGAACCGGAAGAATAGAAATAATAATACTTTCCATCAATGAGCATCCACCGGTCATGCGCCATGGCGCCGTCCGCATTTAAGTAATACCAGTTGACACCTTGTTGGAGCCAGCCAGTCAGCATAGCGCCATTGCCCCTAAAGTAATACCATCTGGAGGTATAAACACCATTTTCATTGGTATTAACATTTACCCAGCTTGTGTTGGCCATTCCGCCCCAGTCGTAGAGATAGTACCATACGCCGTTGTCAAAGAGCCAACCAGTTCTCATAACACCGCTTGCACCTAGGTAGTACCAGGTGTTCTGGAGTTTTAGCCAGCCGGTAGCCATAGCGCCGTTGGGTTTCAAGTAGTACCAGTTGTTGTCATCCTGGAGCCATTCGGTCCTCATAGCGCCATTTGCATTCAGATAGTACCAGGCTCCGTCCACCTTCTGCCAGCCGGTCAGGTAATCGCCAACGGTGCCCTTGAGCTTCCAGACACCATCAATCTCTTCCCAAGTGGGGGAAGTGGGTTTGGGTTCTTCTGGGGTGGAAGGCTTGGAGGGTCTCGAAGAGCCGCCGCCAATCCAGCCTCCAGAAGAACCACCGCCGGAAGGAACATCCTTCTCAGCCACTGTCAAAGTGCAAGAATTGGAGAACGTATGGGTGTTGTTACTCTTATCGGTTACTTCTACGTAGTAAATGCCGCCGTCAGAGAGAGAGGCAGATGCAATGGTGTAGGAATCATTTACTGCATTTGTAATTGCCTGACCGTTTTTATACCACTGATAGGAAAGCGTTCCACTATTGTTGGAAACCGCTTTGACCATAAAGCTTACCGAATCACCGGTTTGCGCCGTCTTAACACTGCCCAAGTTGGTAGTAATGGTGGGTGCCTTGGGTTCGTCAGGAACTTGTACTGTAACGGTGCAGACGTTGGAAGTCGCTGTAGCCGTCGCGTCGTTTTTGGTGTTCGTTACTACCACTTTGTAGCTTCCCTCATCGGATTTCTTAGCAGAATCGATGGTATAG
>CABUOE010000098.1 GCA_902493155.1 uncultured Eubacteriales bacterium | reverse complement strand
CAGAAGCACCGCCGCCAATTTCTGCGGTCTGTTTCGGTTTATCCGGCTTTTCCGGTTTTACAGCCTTTGGGGCTTTTTCCTGTTTGGCAAGACGGGTAAGCTTTTTATCTGCTTTTTCGGCAGTTCTGGGCTTACTGTCATTTTTCTTATCCGGGCTTGTTTTCTCAGGCTTTGCCGTTTTATCTGCTGGCTCCGCTTCCTGTTTTTTTGGGGTAGTCTGTTCCGCTTCCTTTACCGCCGCCTGTTTCCCGGAAACAATCTCATTGATTTTGTCAAAGGAAACCACCACATCACCGGGGGCGGGAATGTCAATGGGTTCAGGTGCTTTCAGCCCGTCCTTATCAGCTTCATGCGGGGCGGCTCCGTCCTCATGGGGAAGTGCCGCTGTTTCCTCGGCGGTCTTTTCCGGGGCAGGAGCTTCTCCGCCAATCTCCGGCATAGGAGCAGGCGTGTTTTTTTCTTCTGCTGTTGCTTCCTGGGCCTGGGCGGTTTTTACTTCGTCCGGCTTGTTTGGCTCATTTTTTGCCATGCGTTTTTCCTCCTTGTCTGTTTTATGGCATGAAAAAAGGGGCTTGATTTTTTAGTTCAAGCCCCAACGGGATATTCGCAATCCCTCCTTTCGACTTCGGGCCAACATGTCCCGAAGTCCGCTATCCAGATACAAAAATACCGCCTATCTTGTCCAATTAGGCGGTATCCTGTGTAATGTGATAGCTCATATTTTATTTGTTTGCCCTTTTACCGGGCTATTTTGCAGTTTCCTATTATAAAAGGCTCCACCTCCGCTGTTGGGCCTTGTGTCAGCGTCATATTTGGGAAAAAAGCCGCCGGATTCAGACAGTCCGCTACGACGATACTGCTACTTTTGTTTTTGAAATTGATATCGAAATGTAAATGAGGTCCATTTGATTCTCCGGTATTTCCCACTTTTCCCAATTCTTTGCCGCGGGACAGTTGAAAGCCGGGAGCTAATTTCGGATTTGCTTGCATATGCATGTATCGCATAATCAAATTGTTTCCGGTATGGCCAATAACGTTCGATTTTTGTATTACATAATTACCCATACTAACATTTTCACCAGAAGAGATGACTTCTCCAGCAGTGGCACAGCGCACCGCTTGACCGTCACATTTGTTGATATCGATTCCCTGATGGTTGACCGCCGGGCCTCCTCTTGGATCGTTAAAACAGCTGGATAAAGATGTAGGGTAATTTCCAGAGGCATTAGGGGCGACTGGATATAGCCAATCCTGCATAGCGCCGTAGTAATCAAAATAGTAATCTGGTGGCGTTTGTAGAACCGACGGATGTCGGCAGATAGTACGCGCCAACCAGCATAGATCCTTCCGGTTTTCCGTCGTTGGGAATGGATGCCTTCCTGAAGTAATACCATTTTCCAGACACCTGATACCAATCGACTTGCATGGCTCCGCCGCCATTAAAATAGTACCAGTAGGAGCCCACCTGGCACCAGCTAATCGCCATTTCACCAGTGCCCGGTTTTAAAAAGTACCATTTTCCATTTTCATAGTACCAGTCGTTTACAACTTTGGTATTGGTGCCTGTATAATAAAGATAATACTTGCCGCCAATCTGGCGCCATTCGACAGAACCGCTTACAGTATATGCGGAAATAGAACGCTTTGCCTTATCGGGATAACCTTGATATCCGGGATTCTGTTCCAGAAACTCCTCTAATGTAATATCCACAAAATCTGGATCCGCCACTGGTACAATGCGTTCTGCAAATACCGATATAGCACCAAAGGAGCAGAAAATAATTGCCGCACAGATGAGCGCGGCTGTTTTTTTAAACAAGCCCATTTTTATTTTTCGCCATCCTTTCATATTTGTACATTGATTTTCGTTTTAGTTAATGAGTAAACCGATTCAGTGAAAATCAAAACGCAAGACCTTTTCTCGTTTAGATTGTAATTACAGATAAATAAAACATTAACAGTTAATGTTTTATTAATATACTATACACGATATTTTTATGTCAATAGATATTGCATAAATTATTAAAAATTTGTCTCAAAGTATAAAAGTACTGAAACAGTAAGCAAATCCCAAGGAGAGGTATTTCCAAAATAAAAAGGCCTTTACGCAAATCGGCCTTTTTTATATACCTGGCGTTTTCAGAGGAACATATGGATTCTATCGGAAATGTGTAAATGAAAACGAAAAAACGCCGTCCGACAGTTTTGCCGGGCGGCGTTTGGGTTACGGCTGGTTAAGAATTCCCAAAAATAAGGGAAAATTGTTTTTACTATCTAAAATGGCGTAAAGAAAAGGCCGGTCAAGGGTAATTTCAATAGTATCGATAGCTGCGCCGGAATCCATTGCGACAGCAGTAACGGCTGCGGCCTTCGTCCCCTTTTCGTCCAGCTCGATGTAGGTCTTTTGAATGACGTTATTAATTTGAACCTGGCCGGCGCTGCACATCCGACTGAAGCTTCCGCCTCCAAACGCAGTTTCCATACCGGCTTCTCTAAGAAAGTTGTTTAGTTTGGTTTCAAATTCCAACTGGAATTTTGGCATAGTGAGTGAAATTTCCTGCTGAGAAGCGCGACCCAAAAGTTCAAGAAACTTTTGGCCAGACAGGGATTGCAGATATTCTTCCGGTGTTTGGCCTTCCGGAGGCAAAATTGCCAAGAAACAAAATTCGCCGCCTTTATAAGGCTTTAAAAATCCGACGGCGCCGTCGTGCTCCAGGTATTTCATCGTTTCCTGACAGTGCATCATAGACATAATCATTTCTTGCCCGGGGATGGGATAAAAGTTTACCGTACGAGCCGAATTCTGATTAAATTCGTTTTCCCATCCCATGTGGAAGTAGATGGTGTTGATTAAAATCATGAAGATAGAGGGGTCAATATCCTCGTCTGGACGGTACAGCATGGGGATAAGCCCGTTGGTTTGATTGGATACCCAAAAGTTGATGTCTTCCTTGGCGTCGTTTAAAGACGGAGCGGAATAGATGTCCTGCCCAAAATAGCGGGCGTTTGCTTCCAGAAAAGAAGGGAGCACCGAGCCTTCTTCCGCCTTCAGCCAGATGGAATCGGCCACTACAAGTTTGTCGGAAGGGATTTTTTCGTATTGCCGCAGCAAGGTACCGTAGCTTTCCGATAACTCCTCCATCGAGAGCCCATTTCCCAAGACCTGTTCGAATTCTTGAAGAGTTTTTCCATCAGCTCCATTTCCGGTCATCCCCAATGCGAACAGGGCGGAGGCCGGAGAAATGAGAACATTTTTCTTTTGTTCTACGTTGGCTTCATGGTTTAAAAAATTGATGCCGAAGTCCATGGAGGCGGTTAAAAATTCTTTTGTGAGCGGGACAGGCGTTAGATTTTTGGATGGATACTGAGCAGTTAAGGACTTTGTTTTGATTTGCTGCTTCCAATCGGATTCCCGGCTGCGTAAGATTAGTAAAACAGCAATCAAAATCAAAACCACAGCGAGGAAGCCGCATATTATAAAAATCCATCTTTTTTTCGGTAATGACGCCATTTATATTCCTCCTTTATAAGCAATACCCATTGGCGTCAAGGAAGGCAACAGCTTTATGAAAAAGATTGGGGGGATAACTGGGAGATTCTTGAATTATTAGGCTCGATATGGTATACTAACTCTATATATTTGGAATTGTTTTAAAAACTTTGTGGAGGAATTTGTGCAGCTGCACATCTTTTGAGGAGTTTGCCCGTATAAATAAGGGAGCAGCTCCGGCTTGTGGACAGTACACGCCCTCACGGAGCAAATTGAAAACCATGGTAAAGGAAGGCTTTATATGTATCTTTATAACACCCTCTCCCGGGAAAAGGATGAATTTATTCCACTGGATCCGCAGAAAAAGCATGTGTCGATGTACACCTGCGGCATGACAGTATATTCCTTTACCCACATCGGCCATTTGAGGGCATATCTTACCAGCGATATCCTCAAAAAATACCTGGAGTTCCAGGGGTACCAAGTAAAGCAGGTCATGAATATCACCGATGTGGGGCATATGCAGTCCGACGCCGACGAAGGCGAGGACAAATTGGAAGTGAAGGCGAAACAGGAAAACACCACTCCGTGGTCGATTTCCCGTCACTATGAGAAGATGTTTCTTCAGAATCTGGAGGAGTTTCAGATTGGCCGGCCCACTGTCATCGCCCGTGCCACCGAGCATGTGGATGAAATGATTAAAATCATCAAGGGATTGGAAGAAAAGGGCTACGCCTATCGCACCGACGTGGGCCTGATTTACGATACGGCCAAGTTTGCATCTTATGCGGATTTTGCGCGACTGAAACTGGAGGACCAGATGGGCGGTGCGCGGGTTACTGTGGATCCGCAGAGAAAGTCCCAATGGGATTTTGCCCTGTGGATTACAAACAAGCCCAATCACATCATGAAGTGGGATAGTCCCTGGGGCGTGGGATACCCTGGATGGCATATCGAGTGCTCTGCTATGTGCCATAAATATTTGGGCGAGCAGGTGGATATCCACACCGGCGGTGTCGACCACATCCCGATTCACCACACCAATGAAATTGCCCAGTCCGAGGCGTATAGCGGAAAGAAGTTCGTGGATTACTGGGTGCATACCGAGTTTTTGAAGGTGGACGGCACCAAAATGTCCAAATCTTTGGGCAATCTCTACACACTGGACGACCTGAAGGAAGCTGGCTACAGTCCGCTGTCCCTCCGCTATATGTTCTTAAAGAGTGACTACCGCAAGCCTTTGGATTTCAGATGGAGTACTCTTCACAACGCTCAGAACGAACTGGTTAAAATTTGGGAATTCTTTGCGAAACATCCGTTATATAATGGAAAAGTTCTGGATAAATATGTGGATCAGTTCAAGGCTGCAATGGACGACAGCTTGAACATGCCCATGGCCGTGGACGCTTTGTGGGCGCTTATCAATAGCGGCGAAAAAGCCGACGACATTATTGAAACCGCACTGGTTCTCGATGAAGTTTTGGGCCTGGATTTGCGGAACGCTTCCTATAATCTCTCCTTGCTGGAGGATTATCAGGGCATCGACCCTCAGAAGAAACAGGAGGCGAGCCTTTTGCTCAGACAGCGGAGAGAGGCAAGACAGGCAAAGAATTATGCCGAGGCCGACCGGATTCGCGATGCAATCGGAGAAATGGGCTTTGCCATTCAGGACAGCTCCCAGGGTTCAAAAATTGTTTTGAAACAATATGGCAAACGGGAAAATGACTAATCGACTTAAATATTATAAAAAGAGCAGGTCTTTTGACCTGCTCTTTTTTGCTGTATTTTCATATCACTGAAAAAACCAGAATATGTATTTACCAAAAACCGAGACTACAGGCACTTTTGTGCCAAGGCTTTTCCCACAAAGTTCCGGAGTTTTTCCGCCTGTTCAAAATCCCGGCGGCAAAATTCATTGTACAAAATGTCAATAACAAGAAGTTGGGAGGCCATAGCGGCGATTGAACCATAGGATAAAGGCTTTTCGTCGGTACCGATCACCAAGATGAGATCCGCTAGTTCCGCGCCAGGAGAATGAGGGAAGCGGGTCACCAGAATAATTTTGGCGCCACGAATTTTGACGATTTTAGCCAATTCCATAAAATCATGGGTGGAACCGGAATAGGAGAAAAACAAAACCACGTCCTGCTCGCTCAGGGTAGAGGCAGCCATGGTCTGCAGGTGAGAATCCTCGATTGTTTTAAATCGGGGGGAAACAGTGGAAAAGCGGGACCAAGCGGCGGTGGCAATAATAGAATGGTTTCCCTGACCCAGACAGAGTACCTGACTTGCCGTCTTTAGCATATCTACCGCCTGAGAGACCGCAGCTTTATCCAGACGCTGAAATGTTTTGGATAAAGCTTCCTGATTGGCGTTATAGGTTTTTTCAAAAACCTGTTCCAGGGTATCGTCCTCCTGGATTTCACCGATGGCCGACGGAGATGAAGCGGCTACCTGTGGGATGGTGGCTTTTGCAAGTTCCAGTTTAAAGTCGTTGAAACCGTCTACCCCCAATTTCCGGCAAAAGACCGAGATGGTGGAAATCGATATTTTGCATGCTTGGCTTAAATCGGTAATACTAAAATACTGGGCCTCGTTTTTGTGGGCGAGAATATAATCAATAATTTTTCGCTCTGATTTTGTAAAATCATTATAATGGTGCATCATGTTGTCAATAATAGTAATCGGCATATATTATCCCTCTTCTTGATTTCAATACCATATTATTTACATGGTTCAGTATAGCATAAAAATATCGAAGCGCACCAATTTTTTTTATATTGTGAAGAAAGTTTGTGAGATATTACAAATAATTCGAAATAGTTTTATATATTTTTGATGTTGCGAAATAATTTCGATTTGTGATATGATTAGGCCATGAGATACAGAAATGATTTTGATTTTCTGTTGAGGATTTGTTCGTTTATAAAAATTCATTATTCAAAGGAGAGAATCATGAAAAAGTTATTTGCACTTTTGTTATCCGCGACGATGGCTTTGGGCATGTTTACATCCTGTAGCTCACGGCAAAACAACACTCCTTCAGAAAACGGCGGTACCTCCACCCCTGCAGTCAGCGACGGCTCCTTGAAGCTGGTTCTGTCCACTGCCGACGGTAGTTCCACCGATGACAAGGTTCCGACTCCCTGGTACAACCGGAACCTAGCCACAAATCTGATGTTCCGCAGCCTGTTTATCGCGGACAGCACCCTGACCAGTGTAAAACCGGATTTGGCTGATTACACCGTCAGCGACGATGGCCTCACCTATACCATCACTATGAAAGATGGCCTCAAATGGAGCGACGGAGAACCCTTGACAGCAGAAGATGTTGTTTTCTCCATTGAAACGGCCCAAAAATCAGCAACGGTAAACGCAATTTATACCTCTGCATTTGCAAAAATTGCTGATATGAAGGTTGACGGAAATGTTCTCACCATGACATTGACCGATCCCTATGCGTCTATGGCCGATGTTCTAGCTCAGTTTGCTATTTTGCCCCAGCACGTTTTAAAAGACGTGGATCCGCTGTCCATTGACTCCGATCCCTTCTGGCAGAATCCTGTGACTAGCGGTTTTTATACCATTGATGAATTCAAGGTGGGCAACTACTTCACTTTGAAGCCTAACGAAAATTATGAGGGAACTGCTCCCAAAATCAAAAAAGTCACCGTTTCCTATGTCACCGATTATGTGACCGCCGCTCAGTCGGGTCTGGCTGATTACCTTTATGGAAACGCCACCGATATGGTGGAAGCTTTGAGCAAAATGCCCAATTACACTGCAAATGAAGTAGATGTACTCTTCTACAAATACTTCATCTTCAACATGAAGGGTGTAGACGGCAAGGAAAACACTGCTATGCAGAATGTAGCTGTCCGTAAAGCGGTTATCGAGGCGATCGATCGGGCGACACTATCTACTCTATATCCCAGCGCCACGGTGCTGAGTTCCGGTGTTCCCAACAGCTACGACGCTTACAACGGTTTTGAGTACAAATTCGATGCCGAAAAGGCGAAAGCCGATCTCCAGGCTGCCGGCTACGATTTTAACCGCACCTTTAAGATTTGCTATTACAATAACGACCAGACCAGCATCGACCTGATTAACACCGTCACCTACTATCTGGAGCAGGCTGGCCTTAAAGTAGAATCCACCCTGTCAAACGACGGAACCACCGATTTGTTCACCACCCGCGACTATGACCTGGGCTTTAAAGGCAAATCTGCCTTCTCCATTGACGAGTGGTACACCGAGTACCTGAGCTCGGACGCTCTGTTCGCCAACATCTTCGGCGGAGATACTGCTTTTGACGGACTCGTTGCCGAGCTGTTTGCGGCCACCGATGAGGCAAAACGCAACGAAGTCTTGAAAGAATTGCAGGCTTTGGAACAGGAGAAAGTCTACAAGGTTCCGGTCTTTACCGTAGGAAACTACGTGTTCCTCAGCAACAGCCTGAAATTGCCCGACGGCGTGAAATTCTGCAATCCGCTTTACAGCTGTGATTTGGATTTCGCCAACTGGGAAATCGCATAAAAACCTTACAGATAAAACCCCTACGAA